>QIKG01000283.1 GCA_003232965.1 Oceanospirillales bacterium | reverse complement strand
CTTAGTTCAAAGTTGGTTTTGTGTTTAAAAAATTGTACCCCAAATGTAGGACAAGTCGCTTAGGAGTTATTATCTATCGATTAAATGGCATAATGCCATTCAGGACACACACCTATTAGCCCGATTCCCGTTTTTGCCACGAGAGAAAATCTTAAATTGCCGACAAAGTTACGAGTCAATCGACTCAAAAAGACTTGAGAAATAATACTAATTCAAGAGGGGTTACCCTACGCGCAAATCTAAATAATAAATAAGGACAGGCAGAGCGCCGAGCTAAATCGGCAAAAGATTGGAGGTGGAAGTCCTCTACTCAGTAAGGATTAACTACCCGCTGAGACCTTGAGTCATGAGCCGCTGGTCGTAAGGCCAGAGGTTAAGCGTTGAGAGAGCTGTACCCCAAATTTAGGACAGGTCGCTTAGGAGTTATTTTCCATCGATTACCGGCGTTTTGGCGTGACTAGATAGAATTTCATCACAATGAAAACGAGGTCGTAGTCAATACTACTTATGCATAATTGCAATGCAAAAGAAATAACATTATTATTAACATAATAAATTTCTACTTTACCACTGGGAGGTAAATTCTAATGTATAAAAAAATCGTTATATTATTCTGTGCACTACTGTTTCAAAACTCAGCAATAGCTGAGGATGTTCAAGATAAGCTTGATGAAACTGACATAAAATCATCAGCGCAAGCAACTGATACGCCGGTAGAAACCGCAACCGAAGCGAATCAGCAAGAAGATGATTCAGATGCTATAAGTTTAGGTGCATTAATGGTTACAGGTAGCCGTATCCAGGCTACAAATATTATTTCACCAATACCAACTATAACAATAGGCCAGGCCGAGATTGCGTCATCTGGCACTGTAGACTTAGGTGAAATTTTGGAGGAAATCCCTGGTGTGTATATGGGTTTATCTCCCGCAAATTCCCTACTGAGCACACAAAACGCAGGTCTTAGTACAATTAGTTTACGCGGTTTAGGTTCTAACAGAACGCTAACTTTGATTAACGGGCGCCGTGTGGTATCAAACAGTGGCAGCGCGCAAAGGGTTGATACTGCAACGATTCCATCTGGATTTGTAGATTATGTCGATATAACCACTGGTGGTGCTTCTGCAGCTTATGGCTCCGATGCTATTGCCGGGGTTGCAAATATTGTTCTGAAAAATGACTTTGTTGGGTTTGACTTTGGGGCTCGATATGGGGACTCTGTTGAAGGAGGCCGCGAAACAATTTCAGCTGATTTCATCTGGGGCACAGACTTTTCAGGTTCAAGAGGCAACATTATGATCGGTGCCAATTGGGAGTCTAAAGATGCATTACTTGCAAGTGAAAGAGACTATGCAGCAAGCAATCTCGAAATTGACCTCGAAACTGGCGAGCTTAGCCCAAACCTCTCGAGTTTTCTTCCAGGAGGAAGATTTGAAGTGGGTGACGCCTGGAACATTGATGGCGTATGGCAAAATGATATAGACGGTTCAGTCTACTGTTTAGACGATGGCCGAGTGCCAGCTTGTGATGATTACCAAGAGGCATTAGACGGATATGACTTTAGACCCTTTAGTCTGATCTTCCCTGAGCGCGACCGCGTTGCAGTTATGGCTAATGGTAAATTTGATATATCAGACACATTAATGGCCTCGGCAATGCTGCAGTATTCAGAATCTGATAATAGAACTTCATCAGCCGCAAGAACAATCAATGATTCAGATAGATTTGGTCCCTTTGGTGCCACAACAGCAATTGGCGATATTAGCCCAGATAACCCATTCATTCCTCCTGCTGTATTAGAAACATTAAGTGGTTCGGTAGATTGGCGCAGGCGTTTGGATGAACTGGGTCCACGTGAACGCCTATCCAACAGAAAAACATCACGGGTTTCATTTTCACTGGATGGAGAATTAGATCATAATTGGAGATGGAACGGAAATGTGGGTTATGGTGTCTTCAAACATCGTCAATGGAAAACCAATCAAGTCAATCTTCAAAACATTCAATTTGCACTAAATGTAGAAGATGATCCAGCAAATGCAGGGGGTTATCGCTGTGTTGATGAGTCCGCTCGTGCCAATGGCTGTGTACCTTTAAATATATTCGGTGTAGGCAGTGTCTCACCTGAAGCAGCAGACTATATTCGCCACAACATACTCCTTAATCAAAAACTCACCCAAACAACGGTGAGCCTTTCGGTAAATGGTGTCCTCTGGGAGCTCCCTGCAGGAGCCTTGAACACTGCTTTTGGTGTGGATTATAGAAGAGAAGCTCAGGTTGCTACTGGCGACCCAATAACCAATGCTGGATTGACCTCGCTTAGTACTTTATCAGATCTAGATGCTAGCTTTAATGTAGCTGAAGCCTTTGTGGAATTTGCTGTACCTATACTAGCGGATAGAAAAGGTGTTGATTCACTTGATCTGACAGCAGCCTTAAGACTGGCTGACTACAGCACCATTGGTATTGTATCTAGTTGGAATTTTGGTATATCTTACGCCCCTATCGAGGATCTTAGGTTCCGCGCGCAAATATCACAAGCACAAAGAGCGCCTAATATTAATGAATTATTTTCGGCTTTCAGAAGTGATTCTGATCCTCTAAATGACCCCTGTGATGGTATAAATATGGCCTCAACTGGCGTGATTGCAGATAACTGCCGGACAGTCCCCGGGATAGTTGAAGCTATCCTAGAAGAAGGTGAGTTCTCACAAGCAAGCTCTCAGATATTCGGGCCATCGGTAGGAAATCGAGATTTAATGGAAGAAACTGCAGACACCCTTACTTATGGATTTGTATACACACCTCAAGCGCTTGAAGACTTCTCAGTTAGTGTGGATTATTACAATATTGACATTAAAGATGTGATTGCATCTGTTCCGAGTCAATTAGTAGCCGATTTATGCTATACCGATGGTGTCACCTTTGCAACCAATGTATTTTGTGAAAGCATTACCAGAAATGACGAGGGTCAAGTTACCAGAATCATTAACCAGTCTGAGAACTTGAACAACCGTATTGCTGAAGGCGTTGATGTAAGTGTTTTTTATAACTTTGACTTTTCAGCTGTGCCAGGGCAGTTCAAATCAAGTTTTGTTTACACTAGAATCCTAACTAACGAAACAAGATTTGATGGGCCCAGCGGCGAAGAAATAAACGACAGTGCCGGACAAGTTGGGCGTCCAGAGCATCAATACAGGTTTAAGTTTGCGTGGGAAAATAACAACTACAAGCTTCAATACAAACTAAAATATACAGGCAGTGTTAGAGATGACAATGATCCTAGACCTGAAGATATCTTTGGTTTCATAACATTTGGTACTTCTCTGGTTCATGATATCTATTTTAGTTATTCTTTTGATGATAAATACCCCGTTAGATTGTTCGCCGGGATTAATAACCTAACAGATGAAAACGGACCTTACCTGCCTGATGGCTATCGGGCAGGCTCTAACTCGAATGTGAATGCTAATTACGACAGAGTTGGGCGTAGATTTTATGTAGGTTTTGACTACCAATGGCGATAAGCTTGATAGGTATCACTCTCGAAAATATTACCCGTAACTTATAAAGCTACGCGTTGATTTTTTGATAAACATTTCGGCCAGGTAATATTCAATTACCGGGTCGAAATGTTTAAAATCATGCTTATAGGAGAGCTTAGGATTAGTAGAACACTCCCCCTTTCTTTTTTAACCTCTCTTGAGCTACCCCGATAAACGGTTCCAGCATGTTAAACGCGTACGCCAGTGATTATGGTCACGGTAGGAATACCAGTTACCCGGTACCCCCCGCACAGATCCGTACGTGCGCTACTAACGCATACGGCTCCTACATCGAGTCAAACACACAACCGCTGGTTGGGGT
>QIKG01000216.1 GCA_003232965.1 Oceanospirillales bacterium | reverse complement strand
AAACTAAGCGAGGCTGGCCTTGGCTTTTTCTGCCAATGCTGCAAATCCTGCTGCATCATGTATCGCCAGATCTGCCAGTACTTTACGATCAATTTCGATCTCAGCAATGGAGAGGCCATTTATCATGCGGCTGTAGGACAAGCCATTTATCCGGGCTGCGGCATTAATGCGCACAATCCAGAGACGACGAAACTGCCGCTTTTTGTTTTTACGATCACGATAAGCGTATTGACCTGCTTTAGTGACTGCTTGTTTCGCAACACGGTAAACTTTACGGCGCGCGCCGTAATAGCCTTTCGCTGCTTTTAGTGTCTTTTTGTGACGACGGGTTGCGGTTACTCCGCGTTTAACTCTAGCCATTTTATATTCTCCTTAAACCGAAAAGGTTATGCGTAGGGCAGCAAGCGTCGTACGACGCGCGTGTCTGCAGGTGTAACCATATTTCCACCACGCAAACGGCGTTTACGCTTCTGGTCCTTTTTCGTCAGGATATGACTGTGGTTGGCATGTCCGCACTTAAATTTGCCGGAGGCCGTTTTACGGAAACGCTTAGCCGCGCCCCGGTTGGTCTTCATCTTAGGCATTTGTTGCTCCTAAACCCCATTCAGGGCCATATTTTAATACTCCGCTCAAGCGTTCATCTCTACAAAAATGATGACGCTTTACTGCTTGGCGGCGCTTCTTTAAGTCCGTCTTGCCTTTTTTCGGGCAGTAACGAACCTTTTTCTAAATCCAGCCGGCTATTATACCGATTTTTTAGGATTTAGCATCATTACCATCAAACGACCTTCCATTCTTGGAAATTGTTCAACGACAATATCTTCTCCCATGTCGAACTCAACTCGCTTGAGTAAGTCACGGCCTAGTTCTTGGTGGGCCATTTCGCGACCCTTGAAACGCAGGGTAACCTTAACTTTATTACCTGCATCGATAAAACGGTGAATATTGCGCATTTTTACCTGATAGTCGGCTTCTTCAGTACCCGGTCGGAATTTGACTTCCTTCAGCTGCACCTGTTTTTGTTTCTTTTTGGACTGCTGCTTTTGCTTTGAATTTTCAAAGCGGTACTTGCCGTAATCCATGATCTTGCAAACCGGCGGGCTCGCATTCGGTGATATTTCCACCAAATCCAGACTTTGCTCCCCGGCTGTTTCCAGGGCTTCTTCCAGACTCATGATCCCGGCTTGCTGGCCGTCTGCTGCAATAACACGAATTTCTCTGGCCGTGATGGTACCGTTACGGCGCGTTTCTTTTTTTGTGGCGATGGGTTATTTCTCCTCTGTCCCGTCTAAATACTTAATAAAGCTTTACTAAGTACAGGTCTTCTAGTTTGATTTAATTTACTTTGACCAAATTTACTTTGGCCAACCTACTTTGGCCAACCTACTTTGGCCAACCTACTTTGGCCAACCTACTTTAGTTAATCTACTCTGGCATAAGCCGCTATATCGGCTGCCAGCATTTCTGCAAATGCCTCCACTGACATGCTGCCCAGGTCTTCATTGCCGCGTTTTCTAACCGCAATCTGCTGGTTTTCGACCTCTCTATCACCGATAACCAGCAAATAAGGCACTTTCATTAAAGAATGTTCGCGAATTTTATAGGTGATCTTCTCATTTCTCAAGTCTAAATTCACCCTGAAGCCTTGTTTTTCAAGGATTTCGACTACTTTTTGGCAATAATCCGCCTGTTTATCGGTAATATTCATCACTACCGCATGTACCGGGGCTAAAAATGCCGGCATGGCGCCTGCGTAATGTTCAATCAATATACCAATAAAACGCTCGATAGACCCGAGAATTGCCCGATGGAACATAACCGGGGTTTGCCGCGAGCTATCTTCAGCAATATAAGTAGCATCGAGACGACCCGGAATATTGAAATCCAGTTGCAAGGTACCGCACTGCCATACCCTACCGATACTATCGCGCAAGGAGAATTCAATTTTCGGTCCGTAGAAGGCGCCCTCGCCCGGATTTTCTTGCCATTCTACCCCGGCATTATCGAGTGATTCAGCCAGCGCTTTTTCTGCTTTTTCCCAAAGCTCATCCGCACCCACGCGTTTTTCCGGGCGGGTTGAGAGCAGTACTTCAATATCGTTAAAGCCAAAATCGCGATAAACGCTATAAAGTAATTTAATAAAGGCATCGGCCTCAGACTGCACTTGCTCCGGGGTGCAGAAAATATGTGCATCATCCTGGACAAAAGCCCGTACCCGCATCAAACCATGCAAAGAACCTGAAGGCTCATTGCGGTGACAGGATCCGAACTCGGCCATGCGCATGGGTAAGTCACGATAGGAATGTAGGCCCTGGTTATACACCTGCACATGGCAGGGACAGTTCATCGGCTTAATCGCATACCTACGATCTGCGCAACCGGTCATAAACATCTCATCGGAGAATTTTTCCGCGTGGCCTGATTTTTCCCAAAGCGAAATATCCACCAATTCCGGGGTGTTAATTTCCTGATAATGCTCTGCCCGCAGGCGCTTGCGAATATAGTCCTTAATAGCGGTATAGATACGCCAGCCGTTGTCGTGCCAGAACACCATGCCGGGGGCTTCTTCCTGCATATGGAAAAGATCCAACTGTTTCGCCAGTTTGCGGTGATCGCGTTTTTCCGCTTCTTCAATCCGTAACAGATAGGCTTTCAGTTCTTTTTTATCCGACCATGCGGTGCCATAAATGCGTTGCAACATTTCATTGTCGCTATTACCGCGCCAATAAGCACCGGATTGTTTGGTCAGTTTAAACACCCCTAGCTTGCCTGTACTAGGCGCATGCGGGCCACGGCAGAGATCAGTGAACTCACCCTGGGTGTAAAGCGTTAAGTCTTCACCATCGGGGATAGATTCAATAAGCTCTACTTTGTAATGCTCACCTTTTTGTTTGAAAAACTGGATCGCCTCACCGCGTGACATCACCTGCTTGCTGATGGGCAAATTATCTTTTTTGATCCGCCGCATTTCAGCCGCAATCCGGTCAATGTCTTCAGGGGAAAAGCCATCAGGCCAGGAAAAATCGTAGTAAAAGCCATTATCAATGAGCGGGCCAATAGTGACCTGCGCTTTTGGAAATAAACGCTGTACCGCCTGTGCCAGCACATGCGCGGTAGAGTGGCGAATAACTTCCAGCCCTTCTGGGTCGCGGGCGGTGATCAGGCGCAGTTTGCTATCGGTACTGATAACTGTGCTGGCATCGACCAGTTCGCCATCGATTTCGCCGGCCAGCGTGGCGCGAGCCAAGCCGGGGCCGATATCATTGGCCACATCCATAATGGTAACGGCCTGGTCGAATTGTCGGATACTGCCATCCGGTAAAGTAATTGCCGGCATTTTTCTCTCCCCAGAGGGTGTTTTATAATAGTTTTATAATAATTTACGCAATAAAAAAGGCGCCATGCGCCCGTTTGTCGGTTACGGAGCCTCTGATTTATTCTGAGTGAAGCAGATTGAGATTTATGCTTTCCAAGAGCAAGGCGGTAAGTGCAGTAATAGCAACGCTATTGCTAGTGCTTGCCAACGCCGCTATTGGGAATTATAGGCTCAAGATGCTCATTCATGAATAGATCAGAGGTTCCTTACGGCATACGGTCGTTTTAACTATGTAGAACTGATAGTTCGCAATACATTGTTCATACGCGGTATTTTACGCCTTTGGGGGGTTATTTGAAAGCGGTTTTCTATCTCTGCCAAATCACTCACCGCCCGTCATCTCAGGGCAGCGAATAGCTGAGCCTATGATCCACGAGATTGGGCTCGCCCTCTAGTTTCCGGGTTCAGCTATTTGCTGCCCCGGAATGACAGGGTTTTTGATTAAATTTGTTGATAAAACCTGTCGAATGGTGCGCACGACTGGGATCGAACCAGTGACCCCTACGATGTCAACGTAGTGCTCTACCGCTGAGCTACGCGCGCATACCTTGCGGGGGCAGAATAATAACCCACTCGCGCCAGATGCTCAAGTTTTGAAGTGCTTAGGTTCAACTAATTCAATTGCATCTAAATCAATTCACATTCAGGCATCAATTCCTGCAATAATTGTTAGCCCAAAATAAGAACTTCAGATGACTCATTCGTGACCAGCGCCTTTATACATTTACACCTGCATAGCGAGTTTTCCATTGTCGATGGCATGGTCAGGCCTACTGAACTGGTAGCAAAAGCTGCGGAACTCGGCATGCCGGCGGTGGCGATGACCGATTTAAACAATTTGTTTGCCTTGGTTAAGTTTTATCGGGCCGCTGAAAAGGCTGGAATTAAGCCGATATTGGGCGCTGATCTGTTGATTGAGAACCCCGAAGAGCGGTCTACTCCGGATCGGATGATTCTGCTTTGTCAGGACAAAACGGGTTACCTAAACCTCTGCCGAATTATTTCCCGTGCCTGGCAAGAAGGCCAGGATCATCATCAGGCGATGATTAAACGCTACTGGCTGGAAGGCCAGACTGACGGGCTGATTGCCCTTTCTGCCGGGCGTAGCGGTGATATAGGCCGTGCCCTGCTCAATGGCCATGCAGATCGCGCCGAAGCCTTATTGAGCAACTGGATGGAGCTTTTCCCGCAACGCTTTTATGTTGAAATTCAACGCATCGGCAACCGCAATGATGAACGCTATAACCAACCGGCGATTCAACTTGCTAATCGTCTGAACTGCCCAGTTGTAGCCAGCAACAATGTGCGATTTTTAAAACAAGAAGATTTTCATGCACATGAGGCCCGGGTTTGCATCCATGACGGCGAACTCATCGGTGATCCACGCCGCAGTAGTCGCTATACAGACGAGCAATACCTCAAAAGCGCCGATGCCATGTTGCTGCTGTTTAAGGATATTCCCGAGGCATTGGAAAATTCGGTAGAAATCGCTAGACGCTGTAATCTCAAGATGGAATTTGGGAATTATGTGCTGCCAGCATTCCCTGTACCCGAGGGCGAAACCGAAGGCGAATATATTGAAGAACTGGCATCGGCCGGACTGGCAGAGCGACTACAACGCCACGGCCTTGCTGAGGGCCTTAGCGAAAAAGACTATTACGACCGTTTGCAGATTGAGCTGGGGGTCATAAATCAGATGGGGTTCCCCGGCTACTTCCTAATTGTTGCCGACTTTATCCGCTGGGCGAAGAAAAAACACATTCCGGTCGGCCCCGGGCGTGGTTCTGGTGCTGGTTCTGTAGTTGCCTGGGCACTACTAATTACCGACATTGATCCGCTCAAATACGAGCTGCTATTTGAGCGTTTCTTAAACCCGGAACGCTTATCCATGCCCGATTTTGATATCGATTTTTGCATGGACCAACGCGACCGGGTGATCGATTATGTGGCTGAAACCTATGGCCGCGATCAAGTTTCTCAAATCATCACCTTCGGCACCATGGCCGCCAAAGCGGTAATCCGCGATTGCGGTCGGGTACTAGGGCATGGTTACGGTTTTGTTGATTCTATCGCCAAATTGATCCCAATGACCATTGGTATAAAGCTTGAAGAGGCGATGAAAGAAGAGCCGCAACTGCGGCTGCGCTACGAAAAGGAAGAAGACACCCGCGGCATCATCGATCTTGCGCTGTCGCTGGAAGGCCTGACCCGAAATGCCGGTAAGCATGCGGGCGGAGTAGTTATTGCTCCTTCAGCATTAAGCGATTTCACCCCGCTATATTGTGAAGCCGACGGTGAAAGCGTTGTTACTCAGTTTGATAAAGACGATGTAGAAACCA
>QIKG01000286.1 GCA_003232965.1 Oceanospirillales bacterium | reverse complement strand
GATTCCAGTTTGGCTATCGCCTGGAGTTTATTTGCCCGGCTCAAGTCAAGGTCTTGTTTGGAGACATAATCTTTTTTGCTCAGTTCGGTATAGCGTGCAAAATCGGAGGTGGTCTGGGCAACTAATGCCTTGGCTTCAGATACCCCAGCTTTATCAGCCGCCACTACTGCCTGATATATTTCAGGGTCAAGGCGAAACAAAATAGTACCTTTTTCAACTTCGCTGCCCTCGCGGAAGTTCTTTTCAAGTAAATATGAAGAAACCCGAGCGCGGATAGAAACATCGTTGACTGCCATGGTTTTACCCAATAAGTCTGAAGTACGCACCAGATCCTGCTGGCTGGCTGGGGCAACAAGAACCCCAGGTGGCGGTTTGGACTGTTGGGCTACAACAGGAGACAGCAAGGCGAAGATAAGGCTGGCTGTAGAAATAGATTTGATGAACATTAATTGCTTTCCCTGTTGACTTTTTCTTTACGACCAATCCAGCGCGCTAAAGGGCGGGCAGTGATTCCGTGAGCTATCAAACTTATAAATACAGTGCAGGTAACTACCAATGCGAGAAATTCCGCGTTTGGAACGCCGGCATTGATGACGATAATGGCAAACACTATGCTGGCGAGCCCTCGCGGACCAAACCAACCGAGAAAAAAGCGACTTGCGTTACTTTCCCCCAAGCCTGTTAAAGATATGTAAATTGGCACAATCCGGATAATGCTAAGACTTAATACTGCATAGAGTATGACTTCCCAGCTAAATAACTGCAGTGCCGGGCTGATAACCATCGCACCAAACATTAACCAGGTTACCAATGCCAGCGTCTCGCCGGTGCCTTCTGCTGCCAGCACTAGTTTATGAGTAGCATCTTTTGCAAAATAGCCAAACAACAAACCACCGGTGAAAGCGGCTATATAACCGCTGCCATGCAGGCTCTGGGCGATAGCAAAAGATGCAATGGCCAAAGCAATGACAGTTACCTGCGTCCAAATGTCGGTTAGCCAGCCTTGTTTTTGGCACCAATGTAATAATTTTGCAGCGATGAATGCAAGTCCAAGACCAACGATTAATCCTATGCCAACTTCCTGCACCAATAAAGCTATGGCGGATGCTTGGTGCTGTCCGGATTCGGCGCTTACAGCCAAGGCAATGAAAAATAGCAAAATAGGCACACAAATACCGTCATTTAGGCCACTTTCAATATTCAGCCCCTCGCGGAGTCGGCTGGGCACGACTTTATTGGTGATGACAGCTTTACCCAATGCGGCATCAGTCGCTGCAAGCATGGTGCCCAAGATTGCCGCCTCAAACAGGGATAAGAAATCGAACATCAGTAAGGCGGTAATAATTCCCAGTACTATAACCCCGGGCAAACCTAGTATGAGCATGCGTGATGGAATTCTAAATTGTCGCTTTAGTGTGGCTAAGTCAGAGTTTGCAGCATCAGTAAACAGGATCAGAGCCAGAGTTAAATCGGCAAGCAAACGCAAGTCTGCGCTGGTAGCATCACCTTTAAACCAACCGAGACCATATGGCCCCAGCGAGAAGCCAACAATGACGAATACCATAGGTCCGGATATGGCCGAGCGCTCGACACGGCCAGCGACCAGACTGTATATGAAGATAAACAGGGCGACAATGGCTAACTCAATATACATAGATGTTAGCGTCTACGGCCACCGCCACCTCGTGGCATTCGCATGGACTGGCTCATGCCACCGCGTGGACGGCCCATGGAGGAAGATCTTGAAGATGGTCTGGCGCTCACTCCAGGTTTTGGCATAGGTTTGGTGGTCGGCCTGTCTGGACGGTTAGGGTGATTCGGTTTTCCAGGATGGCCGGGGTAATAGGGTCGGCCTGGATAATAGCCATAACCACCATAAGGGTAACCGTAACCGCCGTAGATACCTGTGCTGAATCCTACCGAAGTGGAGTAGGGGTTATAAGTGGAACTACAACCCGCCAAAACCAGAAGGAAGGATATCAAGCCAATTTTTGCAATGGTTTTCATTATTGCTCTCCTTTACTGGCAGAATATTGCCACTGCTGAATCAATATTAAGGCCCCGGTAGGGTCGCTGATAAGTGCAGCCTTGCCATCACCCGGTGTTTGCTCAGGAGAGAGCAATACCTTGCCACCGGCAGGCTCAACCTGGCGGGTGCTGGCATGGATATCACGCACCCTGATAACCGGCACCCAGAGGCTGAACTCTTTATCATTTCCGATTTTACGGATACCCATCCGCCATTTATTTTTTGCTAATAGCACCAAATAATCATGGCCTTCAGCAACCTGGTCATAGCCCAGCAAATCAGTGTAGAAGGCTTCACTGGAGTCCATATCTTTGCTCCAGATTTCATCCCATAACCAGCTATTGAAACTCGCTTGTGCATCCTGTGGGTCGCCGCTCAGCGTTGACAAGAGGGCAAAGTGGCGCCCGTCGGGATCAGCAATTAAAGCCGCTCTTCCGCGTTTACCAAGATCAACTGCAGGTTTCAGGGTTTTTCCTCCCAGTTGAATAGCAGCAGCGACGGCCTTATCCACATCCTTTACGGAAATTGAGGGAATCCACAAAGCTGCAGCACCCGGCTCAGTCTTGGGTTTGACCTCGATCATTCCACCAATGGCTTTTCCTTCAAAAAAGATATCGGTATAACTGCCGTTATAGTCTAGCTTCCAGCCAAACATCTTTTCATAAAACTTACCGGCCAGGCGTACATCCGGGGTGATGAGTTCATGCCAGATAACTTTGCCTTGGTGACGCACACCAGTGGCTTGGCTGGTTACCGGAGCGGCGGCCATTTCTTTCGCCGCCGGGCTAAGTGTTCCTGAATGGGCGTTGCCGAACAGACCGGCGAGTAAAAGTAGAGTAATGAAACGCATCTTATTCTCCTTGTGCAGGTTTATCGCCGAGGAAGCGGTAAAACCGGTTGATCAGTGCTTCGGCAGCAAATATCGCAAGCACGACAATAATAAAGGGCACTAATCCATGCCATTTACCGATGAAATTCAAATCATCACCAAAGGCTATGTTTAAGGCTTCAAGGATAAGCAGTTTGGATACAAACAGGATGGCCCAGGCGGAAAATATGCGCTTGAACTTAGTGAACTTTAGCGAGTGTTTGTTGATGTATTCCCCAACTTTATGCTCAAGGAAAACAGTGGCTTTCAGCAGCACCTGTAATAAAACAGCCGCTGCAAGAGCCACTGTAAAACTACTGATTTCAACCCGATCCCAATATTGACTAAACAAACCTAATACCACTAGGTCGGTCAAAATGGCGGTGAAATAACGAATGAAAGTGCGTTGCCGGTTTGAGAATTCCGTAGACGCTGTGCTCGCTGTTGTGCTCATAAGGACGGGCCTGAAAATAAATAGTGTGTTGCGATTATTGCATAAAATGATATTAATGTAATTAGTGTATAGCGGTGAGGGCGATTAATTCACTCAATAAATCCTACACAAGCGCTTATAACCCGATATGTTCAGGTGCAAAGCTGAAACGATACAGTGCCGGTGACGAAAAATGACTGCCAATTAAATATATTTTGGATTCTGGTCTTTTTGAGTTTTCATAAGCAGTAAGG
>QIKG01000014.1 GCA_003232965.1 Oceanospirillales bacterium | reverse complement strand
AATTATTTACGGTGGTTTTATTGTCTTTATTGTTTCTGCAGCCAGCGCTATCAGCACAGAATAAGTTCAGGGAACCACCCGCGGATCAATCTTTATGGTTGAAGCAATTTACAGTGTTATTGGCCGCAGATGCGGACGCAAAGAAATCTATTCAAGTTATTGAAAAGACAATAGCTAAAGATTTTAAGAAGATGCCAGTTGGTACGTTCAAAAAATACCAACCTTCTTCAGTCTCTACTTTCCTACCAATGCTAGAGTCAACGAAGCAAAAGAGATCATCATCGGATGCTGAGAGCGCCCGAGAGAA
Source organism: Oceanospirillales bacterium (assembly GCA_003232965.1). GTDB lineage: Bacteria > Pseudomonadota > Gammaproteobacteria > Xanthomonadales > SZUA-36 > SZUA-51. Next base: position 11,021 of record QIKG01000014.1, on the reverse strand, counting down.
GTTAGGGCGTTACTTAATTGTAAATTACCCAGATGAACTTGATATTGAGAGAATTTTTACTGAACTAAAAGCAGACCCTAATGTTTTGTATGTGGCTATTGTTAAGTCTATGCCATTAGCCGTTTCTGCAGCCCCGCCATCCCCTGGTGGCGGGGCATCAACTAACGCGGTGATAACCGAGAATAAAACCTGGGGTTACGACAAAATGCGTGCGGGTTCAGCTGCGAACTATATCCATGGGCATGCTCTGATTGGGGTATTAGATCTTGGGCTCGATATGTCTCATGAGGAGTTTATCGATTACAGCGGAACTACTTGGAAAGGGGGTAATTATCACCCACATTTATCATTTTCAATTTCAAGTAACGCAACTCCTAATGGAGGTAATGGCAATCCATTTACGGCCACAGCCGGCCTTGGTGGATCGGTTGATGCTTACAACTTAGTCCAATTCCCTGCGGATGCTGATTGTGATACTAATAATGATGGCATTGTTGGAATGGTTATAGTGGGTCATGGCTCACATGTAGCAGGAATTATTGGGCAAACGCAACTAACTCGGTTGGTGTAAAGGGTATATGTAAGTCTTGTCCGCTATCAATCGCCAAGTATAACCACCCACTCTGTTTGTCAACACCATTCCTGCATTATGATAACTCGGAAATTGAATCTACTATAGGCGCGTCCGATGCAGCTACTTTTGCAAGCATGGGGTTTCTAATAGATATGGGTGTGCAGATACTAAACCTCAGTAGTGGGGATCCTACTATTCTTCCTGGTTTTTGTGCTTCAAATGGGAATGACCCAAGGTGTTTGACCTTAGCGTATGCAGAAGACCGCGATGTTATGATCGTTGCTGCAGCTGGCAATGCGGGTGCAAATGAGTTGGATTTTCCAGCACATGATCCACGCGTTATTGGGGTCTCAGGCCTAGAGAATGTGAATGGCGGTCAGTTTTGGATCGGGCAACTTTTGCTTGGGTCACACTTTGGGTCAAACTTTGGAACGAGCCAGCAAAACGGCCCCAGGTTTTCAGCACCTGCGAAAGACGTGTTTTCAGCTTTTTATCCGGGCAAAGTATATAGTCCAGCTTCCGAATGCGATGAGCATACTGATGGTGACAACTTTAATGGTTATGGGTATTGCACCGGTACTTCAATGGCGGCGCCATTTATATCAGGAGTTGCTGGACTTGTAAGATCTGTTAATCCGCTTGCCAATAGATCAGTAGTAACTAGCATTATGCAACAGTCAATCGGTGGATCGTACTGGAATTATGATAATATGCTTGGTTATGGCGCCCCCCGGGCTGATTTTGCAGTTAGAGCTGCATTAGGCGTTTCGGGTGGGTTGCCGGTTATTAATCGAGTCACCCCATTGTTTTCAATGTACGGGAATGTTGCTGGTGATATTGCCCAGACTACTAAACCTCAAGTTGCAACGGCATATAGCCTGAATACATTATTGGGTTATATTCCTCACGCAACTGAAGCAGTAGTTAATGGGTTTGTATTTTCAGAGTCTCCTCTGAACCCCTCAATCGGTACACCTAGGGCGGATATATTTTTATTAACTACCCATTCGACACCACCAACTGGCAGAACTACAATCCCTCTCTACCGTCAAAATTGGTATGGCCCCTATGGAGGGAACCCAAATGATGCAGATTGGGTTCTTGTATTGGCAAGCGAGCTTTCAGGGCCTACTAGTTTTAAATCTGCTGGCTATAACATGGACGGACTCGCGGGCTATATTTACTCACTATGTTCCCCTGAGCCAACATGTATTCCACCAGGCGCTGTAGCAATATATCGAGCCTATCACTCAGCGAGAGATGATCATGCTGTATTCACGGCAGCGAAAGTCAGCTATATGCAATCGATTGGTTATGTAACAAATTTAACTAAACTTGGCTATGCATATCCAAACCTAGATACTGACTCAGACGGAATTATTGATGGGATGGAGTATATTTTAGGAACTGATCCATTAATAGCCGATTCTGATTGTGATGGCCAGTCAGATGGTTTTGAGTATCCAATGGCAAGACAACCTCGATCTGATCCAATGGATGGGGCATGTGGTGGCGGTGGGTTAGAACAGACCCCTTGGGGATCAAACAGTGGTACGGCTTCCGGTATTAACCGTTTTTGGAATTATACAATGGGATACCATTTCACGCCCAGTGTGAACGGTAGTGTGACTAGTTTAGGTGGTTACTTTAATGGCAATAAAACCGTAAGGCTATACAATAAAAACACTGGTGCTACACTAGCAACGACATCCGTAAACTCCAATAATAGCTGGACTTATAGCCCAATTACGCCTGTTGCTCTTGTGGCGGGCCAAACATACACCGTTGCAGTAGTTGTGGGCGGAAGTGGCGGATCGTACAAGTTTTTGAACATGCCAAAGACATATGGAGACATTACAATTCATTCCTCAACCTTTTTGGCTGGGAATGGGCGACCAACTAATTCGGTTACTAACATAATGTATGGACAGGTGGACGTTACTTTTATGCCAAATTAATGCAGATTGAGATTATAGGCTCAAGATACTCATTCATGAATAGATCAGAGGTTCCCTAAGTGTGGGTGTTAAAAACCCGGCGATAACCAATCGCCTCGGCTAGGTGTTCTTTCTGGATGTCAGTTTGAGCTGCCATATCAGCAATTGAGCGTGCCAACCTGAGTATCCGCGTGTAAGCCCGGGCTGACAAATGCAATTGCTCACAGGTTTGAATCAGAAAATCCTGGTCGCTTGGCAGCAGTTCACAGACGCTCTTCAATTGCTGGTTATCGAGTTGCGCATTAACACAGCCCTGCCGCTGAATTTGAAGTTCACGCGCATGGCTTACCGTCTTTCTGCTAAGGCTGCTATTGGATGAGTATTCCTCCGGGATTTTTAGTTTTCCCAGCGCCAGCCTAGGCACTTCTACTTGCATATCAATACGGTCCAACAGCGGGCCTGAAATTCGCTGTCGGTAACGAACAATTTGCTCTCTGCTGCAACGACAGTTATTATCACGGTCACCACTGAACCCGCACGGGCAGGGGTTCATAGCCGCCAGAAGTTGAAATTGTGCAGGGTAGGTGGATTGGCGGGCTGCGCGGGATATTACAATCTGACCGGACTCCAGAGGCTCGCGTAACACCTCCAAAACCTGACGCGGAAATTCGGGTAATTCATCTAAAAAAAAGCGTGCCGCAATGGGCTAATGAAATTTCGCCAGGACGCGGTTTTGAGCCCCCTCCAACCATAGCCACGGCAGATGCTGTGTGATGAGGATTTTGAAAAGGCGGCTGCTTGAAGTTACCCACATCAAAGGGTTTTCCTGCCACAGATCGAATCGCCATTACCTCTAGGGCTTCAGCTTCTGTCAAGTCTGGCAGGATACCGGGCATGCAGCTGGCGAGAAGCGTTTTGCCTGATCCGGGAGGGCCGATAAAGAGTAAATTATGGGCGCCGCTGGCAGCTACAGTCAATGCACGGATAGCATGCTGTTGGCCACATACATTTTTCAGGTCAGGTAAGTCTTTGGTCGGTTTTGAGGTGGTCGATAATTGTGCGACGGGTAAAGTTTCTCTGCCCAGTAAGCCAGCAACGACATTTAATAAACTAGCGGCACAATAAACATCATCAGAGCGCAGTAACCCGGCTTCATCCTGATTGCTCTGCGGGATAATGAGTTTGCGGCCTTTACGGGTTGCCGCAAGTGCTGTGGGCAAGATCCCACTAACGGGTCGCAGTTCACCGGCAAGCGATAGCTCACCGACAAACTCGTAGTCTTCTAGTGCCTGCTTGGGGATTTGTGCAGATGCCGCAAGAATTCCCAGCGCGATAGCCAGGTCGAAACGGCTGCCATCCTTGGGCAAGTCAGCAGGCGCCAGAGAAATGGTAACCCGACTGGCTGGAAAGCTAAAGCCCGAATTGATGATAGCCGAGCGTACCCGGTCACGCGATTCCTTGACCGCCGCCTCCGGAAGACCAACAATAAATACGCGCGGCAAACCCCCGCTCAGGTGAACTTCCACCCGGACTTCAGGCGCATCAATTTCAAGTTGTGCACGGCTATATACAACGGCTAATCCCATGCCTTAAAGCATGCCTGTCGATGACAGCAGCAACCAGTCGTTAGATGACTGACCGTCGCGTAGGTTAATTACCCGGATATAGATTCTAGCTCAGTCTATCCGATTAGAGAAAACACAGCGAAATGGCCGGAGGTTACCACTATATTCCAAGAGTACATTTCCGCTAGTGGAGCCGGAATGAATGAGTTCCCGTCGCTACACTGCTGCGTCAGTAAGCTATTACACCGCGTTGTTGTAGGAATATAGCTACAATCCTTGTAGTATGAGTACCGAGAATATTTGATGCAAACGCTGCGCTGTATATAATTTTCTGAATGGGGCATAGTTTGACTAACAAAAAGTTACTGTTAATAGCAATAGTTGCTGGTTTGGTTTTTGGTCTTGTTGTTTCAATTCCGGACATTATTCGATATGTGGTGGTCCGGAATGCACTTCAAGATTTTAATCAACAAGTTCAGGCAAGCGTGGAAGAATCAGAGCAGCGAACGCTGGCATATAAAAAGGAAGTGGAAATTCGGAAGGCCCAACAGGCTCAAAAAATGCTGGAGAAAGAGGCGGAAGACCTCTATAAGAACGCGGCTTGTATTCTGGTAGAAGATACCGGGGCTTGCTCCTGTATAGATACACGAACAGTCAAATCGATTGTTATGGAGCAATCCGCCTGCAGAACACGAGCGCGGCAATACAATTATTGACCTTTATTTCAATGTATAGCTCAAACATGTTTCAGTATGTAACACTCCGGGCGTACGGGGCGATTCTCCCTCATCTCACAGTATAGTCTCTGTTTAATACAAAGGCAGGCTCGCAGCTTTGCTTGTCACCGCTTGTGATAATTGATATAGTTTGCCTACATCATTTGATATGGATTCCGATAATGCCCCGATCACAAATCGCTACTAAAAGTGCTGTTTATTGGAAGAATATAGGCCTACCAGATGATAAGCCTGCACTACACCGAGCCTTAGTTGATGGCGTTAAGTACGATGTATTGCGTAATATTGCCAACTATAGCGGTTTAACCATTGAGAGGCTTGCTGAGGCAGCTGTGATTAAGCCTGCGACCCTGCGCCGGCGGGCAAGTTCTGGGCGCTTAAATCGAATAGAAAGCGATGCAATTTACCGGCTTGCTGAAATATTTAAAGCTACCATTGATTTATTCGATGGCGATATTAAGGGTGCGCAAACATGGATTGTTACTCCCGCAGAAGGGCTGGGGGGCAAGCGTCCTATCGACCTTATTTCATCTACTGCCGGCCATGAAATGGTGCTTACTCTCATTGGTCAGCTTGAGTATGGTGTGCTTGTGTGACGATTGCGGTCTACCGGCTTATTAAGGCCAAGCATCTTGATAGTGCCTTTAATGGCGCGGCCTCTAAACGATTTGGAGGGCGGTGGAATCTTAAAGGGCACGCTTGCGTTTATTGTGCCGGCTCGGCTTCTCTCGCGTTTTTAGAGGTGCTTGTTCACACTCTAAATGCCCGCCAACTTAAAAACTACCAGTTGTACCAGGCGCTATTGCATGCCAATGAGATTAAATCTATTAACGCTGAAGGCATAAGCACTAACTGGCGCGATGCTCCTTCTCCTTATACCGTACAATCAATTGGCTCCAAGTGGCTACAATCTCAATCAACACTTGCATTACGCATACCGAGCGCGGTAATACCAATTGATCACAATATATTAATTAATCCCGCGCACCGAGATTTTGGCAAGGTTAAATTTACACGGGTATCCTTTGCTCTAGACCCCAGAATGGGTTTGATTGGCACTTAGGGGAACCTCTGATCTATTCATGAATGAGCATATTGAGCCTATAATCCCCAATAGCGGCGTTGGCAAGCACTAGCAATAGCGTTGCTATTACAAGCACTTACCGCCTTGCTCTTGGAAATTATAAATCTCAACTTGCTTCACTCAGAATAAATCAGAGGCTCCTTAACAGACGAGGAAAGTCCGGCTGCCAGGCAGCTAAAAGATTGTGTTTGAATTAAAAATGAGTGTTCAAAAAGGCCCGCGCTAGCGGGCCTTTAATTTACTGAGGCTTGCTTGTATATCAAGTTATATGTGGTTATAATACATATTAGATATACTCCATTAAGCTTATTATAATATATTATGGATCCAGTAAGAAACCCATTTGCACCAGGTGCCGGTTCTCAGCCTCCTGAGTTAGCAGGTCGTAAAGAAATTATAAATGCTGCCGATATTGCCCTGCAGCGCGTGCTAATAGGCAGGCATGATCAATCTCAAATCCTCTTGGGGCTAAGAGGCACTGGCAAAACAGTTTTGCTAAACAAGATCGAGGAGTTGGCTGAGTCGCACTATCATTTAACCTCGTTTATTGAAGCGCCTAATGACAGGCGTCTCGTTGACTCGCTTTATCCAAAGCTCCAACAAGTGTTGCGAAAGCTATCAATGGTCGAGGCAGCGAAGTCAGCCGCTCATAGCGCCATGAGGGTTCTGCGATCATTTGCTTCCGCTTTCAGAATATCAATGGGAGATATGTCACTTTCTGTTGACCCAGTAGTTGGCACCGCAGACAGCGGTGTGCTTGAATATGATTTAAGTGAGTTATTCGTCAGTATTGGTGAGGCAGCACAATCTGCAGGAAAGGCGTGGACACTGTTGATTGATGAAGTTCAGTACCTGAAGAAAGATGAGTTATCGGCTTTAATAGTCGCAATTCATAGAGTCAATCAGAAGAAGCTCCCGGTTATGTTCTTCGGTGCCGGCCTCCCACAAATTGCAGCATTGACAGGTGATGCTAAATCTTACTCTGAAAGGCTTTTCAACTTTCCTCCCGTTGGCCCCCTTGATGAACCTGCCGCAACCTCCGCAATTAAACAACCCATCCAGGCTGAAGGCGAAAGCATCACTAATGCCGCAATAGAGATGATTTATAAGAAGACCGAAGGCTATCCTTATTTTCTGCAAGAATGGGGGTTTCAGGCGTGGAACTTAGCCGATAAATCACCCATTAACGAAGACGATGTTGAAAATGCGACCGTGGCGGCACTTCGTCGCCTGGATGACAGCTTCTTTCGGGTTAGGTTTGAACGGTTAACGCCTAAAGAACGAGAATATGTAATTGCAATGGCCTCCCTCGGCAACGGCCCCTATCGATCATCAGATGTTGCTGATGTACTGGGTGAGGATATGCGCTCTCTTGGGCCAAGGCGTGCAAAAATAATTCATAAAGGGATGATTTATAGCGAAGCCTATGGAGATATTGATTTTACAGTGCCGATGTTTGATGGCTTTTTGAATCGCTATACATAATAACCTCCTGGATCCGTAGGTTCAGGGCGGATACAGAGTGCATGATATCGCGCCTCTACCTGGGGATCTAACATGAGCCACAAGCTCCAGAGATGTAGAAAAAAGGGTAGAACCATCATATATAGTGCCTGACCGAGAAAGAAGTAATCTACTGCGGAAAAGCTGGATTTGACCAAAATTTTCCATTATTCTCATCAAATCAAATAGCCAGCTATTCTCTTCAAATAATGAAATATTTTGCTTCAAACCAGACTTTCCCTCGCTACGATTCCTTTCTCGGTCAGGCACTATATACTAGAATTGAGATAATTGGAGGCTACCGTAGAATGGTATCCTTGTTTATAAGGCGGCGAAAAAATTTGACCGCTACAATGGCACTAGCAACCACCGGGTTGATTTTACTACTCACACAAGTTGCTTTTTCAGCGAATCAGTAGAAAACACCCCCGAAGAATATCGATGATTGGGATAATTAGTTTTTGGAGTTTTTAAACAACATCAACCCACATCAGCATCCAGGTTTATTACAATGGGTCAATTATTTTCCTCAACCAAGAACAAAGCAGTTGATGAAGAAACTGCGAGAGAAAACTAGGAAGAATTAGAACCAGGGTGCTCTATTGGTTTTAATTGCATTCTGTATGCTTTCTAAATACTGGTTTGCCTGTTGCATGGAGATATAGGGAATAACGACTTCACCGGCGGCTAAAGAAATTCTCAAAGTGACGAGATTGCGGCGACGTTGTAGGGGTGACTGGCGGATTTCTGTGCGTTGGACTTTGTATAGAGGAAACAGCGTGCGTTTAAAACCAAACAACCCGCTTTGAAATGCCCCGTAGTTTTGTGCATGGCCAAAGCGATACATATGCCAGCGCCTGATGACCAGAGGTAGCATGGCGAGTGAGAAGAGGACGGCGATGCCGGCAGCTTGATAACTTTGCTGGGTCAGGTAATTGGCAGCTACAAGCATCATTGGGAATACAAACCAGATCAGCCAGGTTTTCAGAACATAGCGGCGGTCGATGGCATGCTCGGGAATCTCATCAGGTGCATTGGCAAACACCAGCTTCCTCAATTCGGGTATTTGAGATTGTTTGCGTGCCGGGATGATGAAGGTATTGCGCTTGCTGGGTTGACCAAGATGTGAGCTCGCAACCTGACCTAAAATAATGTTCTGTCGGTGTATCCAGCGACCAATAAAATTGCTCTGAGTAACAAAGGTTTGCACTTTGATGATTTTCAGTGACTCTTCAAAACGCGTTAATAGGCCGCTGTGGCGTTTTAGTGATGTTTGCTGGGAGCTTAGTTTGTAACCATAGTAGCGGTAGATTGCCCCGAGGATTGAAAATAGAAACATCAGTAGAATCACAAAGCTGACCAGCAGCAAAATTCCACCGACCTTACCACTTGAACCATCCCCAAGAAACTCAAATGCAGGAACAATAAATTGCCGGATAAATGTGCGTGTAGAACCCTCAAAGCTAGTGAAGAACAAGCCCAGTAACGGGCCAAAAATCGCCAGAAAGAAAAACACGCCATTGCTGGAAATGCCGTAGGCAACAAGATCTTTCAGTGAAGCACTGACAACCAGTTTGCTGTCGTCCTCACTGGTGTCAGTTGCTGAGTAACCGCTACTTTGCGCAGAAACGCTTTGCTGATGCTGTAGAATTTCGGTGCGTAATGTAGCGGCAGTTGCAGCGGGGATTCCGCTGAGATCAGCTTCATTACCTTTCGAGCCAGCGGTTTCAATTTTCAGAATTACCAGGCCAAACGGGCGGAAATAAATCGGCGTTAAAATATTAATATTCTGTACCCGGTCAAAATTGATCACGCGATGATTTTTTTTGAAAATTCCATCGTTAATCAAGATTTTTTCACCTTCCCGGCGAAATTTAAAAAACCAAAACTGCAGGATGGCATTGCCAATTATAAGCAAGCTGAGTCCGGCTATTAATAGCAAAATTACAGTAAGTTTTTTGTTAGATGCGAGCACAATTAACAGCATGGGAGCAAATGTTGATAGTGCTTGCTTAAACAGGCTGATAAGTGTTTTTCCAATAAAGAAGATCACCGAAAAAAGTGAGAGTCGTTGCCAGTCAGTTAAACTGTTATTCATGGCTAGACTGGTACTCAGCTTCAGTGAAATCCAGTATGTGCTGGCGAATTGTTTCCGCATCAGCTTTGGGCAAACCCGGTATTGTTAAATCCGAGTGAGCGCCACCCGCAGTAAAGAATTTTAGGGTTGCCAATCCAAACTTGCGCTCTAGTGGGCCATGGGAAAGATCAATGTGCTGGATGCGGGAGAAGCTCACTGCGGTTTTCTTTTTCCACCAGAGTCCGCGTTGGAACATCAGGTCAAAATCACCCCGGCGATAGCTGCAAGCTTTTGCTGAGAAATAGCTGAACACTATGCTTAATGCGGCTAGCAATAGAAATGCTGGGATTAAAAACACCGGCAGAATAACCCAATTCATGAAATAGGCGCTCGCTAGCAATACCAATAAAATAATGCCCCAGCTAAGCGCGGTTGAAATCATTGATAGCAGCGGGTAATTGTCTGCCAGTGACAAGAAGTCGGCTTCATCAGTGGCTTGATCTTGCGATGTGGATTGTGAATTCATTATTGGCTCCCTCTGCCCTGAATACATAAGCTAATACCTAAGAGTGATTCTAGCTTATAAGCCGACAGAATAAATGTGGAATAAGTCATGCAACTGAATATTTAGCCCGAATTCATGCCCAGCAAGACATAGGGATAAAAAGAATCTTTGTCGTCCCGGTCTTAGTCGCCTTTTTAAGCCTCGTGGCTATCTATGGGAATTAGCGGTAGTTGCTGGTGTACCCAGCGCAGCGGGTTATTTAGCGGCTAGTTGTTTTGCCAGTGCCTCCAGTTTTTCCCGACTGCGTTGTAACACTGCTTTTTGGACTTCAAACTCTTCCCGGCTCACCAGATCAAGCCCTTCAAGCCCCTGATGCAGTATTTGCCGGAAGCGCGCGCGTATCTCGCTGGCTACTTGCTGCCCGCCTTCAGGTAAGACATCGCTAAGGCGGCGGCTGAGGGCATCTATTTTTGCAGGATCAATCATATCAGTTACCTTTTCTATTGCTTTATACTATAGCAAGACACAATAGCATTATCTGAAATAAAACAACTGCATCAAAACAAAGCTAGGGAGCCAGCCTATGAAAATGATTACTGCCATCATCAAGCCCTTTAAACTGGACGATGTGAGGGATGCCCTCGCAGATGCCGGTGTATTCGGTATGACGGTAACAGAAGTTCGCGGCTTTGGTCGCCAAAAAGGCCATACCGAACTGTACCGCGGGGCTGAATATGTGGTTGATTTTTTACCCAAATTAAAACTTGAAATTGCGGTTACCGATGATCGTGAAGAACAAGTGATCGAGGCAATTGTTGAGGCGGCGGCTTCCGGCAAGATAGGCGATGGCAAGATATTTGTTCATGACCTGAATGCCGTGGTGCGTATCCGTACTGGCGAATGCGATGAGCATGCCCTTTAAAAGCAGTAACGCAGAGAGAGTTTTTGTAACCAAATACATCAAGCTTTCGTTCTATCTATAAATCGTGGTGGTTTATCGCAGTTTCCTGAAACGAGTCTTTATTGGTTGAACTTTTAC
>QIKG01000063.1 GCA_003232965.1 Oceanospirillales bacterium | reverse complement strand
GTTTTTGTGGATGATTTTAAGACTATAGAAGCAATGCCGGTATCTATGACATTGGCGTTAATAACATGCCTCGTCGTTTCTTTTTCTATTCCTTTTCAAGCCATGAAATTAAAACATAAAAGCATAGCCATTATTGCGAGCCTTGGATTATTGCCAGGCTTCATTATTGCGGGGGTTGTTGGGACTTATCTAGGGGAGATAACATTTGATATCCAGTGGGGGCTACTGGTACCACCAGTTAGTGACCTGATGAATAAAGTCTCGCCCTTTTACATTGGCTGGCCTCCGTTATCATTTTTCATTGCAGCAATCCCCCTTACTATAATCACCTATATGATAGTTTTTGGTGACTTGCTGACCGGCATTGCCATCATTAAGGAGTCTGAAAAATCGCGGCCAGATGACAAGTTAGACATTGATACCAGTCGTTCCCATATTGTTGTGGCTATCAGAAATGCAGTAATGGGCGTTGTAGCACCTTTTTTCCCAACACAAGGGTGCTTATGGGCGGGCGTACATGTGGTGGTGGTGAAAAGATGGGCAGAGGGTAAAGATAAAATGGAAACGCTGGTTGGTGGGCTCAGTGCCTACTACTTATACGGGCTTCCTTTTTTATTACTTTTATTACCTGTGGTGACTTTCTTAAAACCCTTCATGCCTATTGCTCTAGTACTGACACTAATCTTAACCGGCTTTGCCTGCGCCTATGTGGCCTTATCTATGCCAAAGGGTCAGGAAGAAAGGGGCGTTATGCTGCTCACGGCATTCTTCTTAGTATTTTTTTCCCCTTGGGTTGGCTTGGTTGTAGGTGTTATAGCCGTTCTGTTACTGTTGGGTACAAAGGCATTTAAACTTAAGACAACAGAGCAACCTTGAAATAGGGAGCACGCCCTAATTAATCTCGCAGCTGGCCAGTTTTTGGCCTTCGTGTAAGTGGCGTGCCTCGCTATTTAGAGAAAAAATTATATAACAGAGAAACCAGTAAGCCGGCGATTGCACCATCGACAAAGGCCCAAGCAGCACCAACCAAACCGCCAACCAGGCTGGCCTCGTAACCTATGTACATCGAGGACATTACCTCAACAAAACCTGAACCCCAACCGAACATAGAAGCCCAACCGGCAAACAAAACACACGCAGACCAGCTTATTCCAAGTGCCAGAGTTAAGCCTTTTACATTCAGTTTATGCATTATTACTCTCCATAAAATAATGATGGTGCCATTCAGGATGCCATTCAGGACAGCCCCTTCCTTTAAATGCAACGCTGACTCGATACATGACAACCAGAGTGGATTACAGACGTTTTATTTGTAGTTAACCGGCAAGCAGTGATAAGACCTCTTTGTTTTTGTCTCATCTATTTCGAAAACTGACACATCCATACCGCCATACTTACTGCGCCATTTATAAAATGTCGCAGAACTCATGCCGTGTTCTTGGCAAAGCTCCGAAACTGGCGTACCAGCTTCTGCTTGTTTTAATATCGATAGTATTTGGGAGTCGCTAAATCTTGATTTTTTCATGTAGAAATCTCCCTCGCTTACTTTCCTTTCCTTTCCTTTCCTTCCCAGATACTTCCTACTACCACATCATTAGTCGCTGTGTTCGTAGAGCCTTTCTTTGTGGCCATGATTCAGCCAGCAGCCGCTCGTATGAGCACCGGCGGGGATGGATCGTTGATAGGCTTGGCCATTTAGCCGATATCTTCAGTGTTGATGTTTGGTAAGCGGTTAGTCAAGCCTATGGTTTATTAACCGCTTACCTTCGCCATCTTCGTTGCATAATTTCGACACTATTGTTGTTTATACTTCCATTGCCTTAAACTCTGGTTAATTGGAATTCAGTATGCTAAGTGGAGAGCATTATGCAAAAGTTGTTATCAAGTAAAATATTTATTATTAGTGTAATCGCGCTTATGTTATTGATCCCCCTGTCGATGATTTCAGAGAAAATTTCTGAGCGAAGCAAATACCTTGCTCAGGCTAAGGAAAGTGTTGGGTTAAGTTGGACGACGGCTCAAAAACTCGTTGGCCCGATCATTGTGATCCCCTATAGCTTTCAAGAGAAGCAAGAGGTGTTGAACCCAAAGACCAATGAAAGATCGATACAGCTTATTAATCGATTCGAAAAAATATTGATGCCAGTTGATCGATTAACCATCAATTCAAAAATTAATAATGAAATGAGATATAAGGGCATTTATAAAGTACCTGTTTACACCACCAAAATTGACATTAAGGCAGAAATTGATCATAAGTCACTGACTAGGGTGCTGGGGGACATTAAAAAATCAGCGAAAAATGTGCAACTTGGCAAGGCGTATTTGATGACCAGCATTTCTGATCCCAGGGGTATAAATAGTATTCCATCCTTAAACTGGCTTAAACAAAAAATAGCTTTTAATCCTGGCAGCAAATTAAGGGCAAGCAGTAATGGCATTCATGCCTATTTACCCAGCCTGGATAAAGTTACCACTGATATTAATTTCGATTTCCAATTAGAACTAAGAGGGATGGAGGAGTTATCATTTGTTGCAGCAGCTCAACAGGCAATAATCAAAGTAAAATCTTCTTGGCCCCATCCTCAGTTCACTGGCATGTTTCTACCCGCGTCAAGGACGGTATCTGCAACAGGCTATGAAGCTGAATGGAAAATAACCTCCTTTGCAAGTAATGTCGAAGAAAAGCTGCAACGCTGTGGCGATGGACAGTGTTCCGGTTTACTATCATCATCTTTTGGTATAAAGCATATCGAAGCTGTGGATGTTTACTTGCAGAGTGAACGTTCAATAAAATATGGGCTCCTGTTTATTGGCCTAACCTTCATAACTTTTTTTATTTTTGAGACCGTCAAAAAACTTCCCATCCACGCCATTCAATATATCCTTGTGGGCTCTGCCATAGCTATTTTTTACTTGCTACTAGTTTCCTTATCGGAACATATCAGTTTCTCACTTGCCTACTTAATAGCAACTGTTTGCTGCGTGGCTCTGTTACTGTATTATTTGCGGTATGTTTTAGGTGAATTTAAGTTAGCACTGATATTTTCCACCAGTCTCGCCATTTTATATGGATTACTTTTTGTCATCATCAGTGCTGAGGACTTCGCTTTCTTGATGGGTGGATTCCTCACCTTTATTATGCTTGGAGTGGTTATGGTAAGTACTCGAAATGTCGATTGGTATCAAGAAAATAAATCATAAAGGAGAGTTTCAGATGGACAAGCCACAACAAATTGAGGCTGCGGTTTTTCGAAAGCTGCTCAGTCACTTAGATGAACACAAGGAAGCTAAAAATATAGAGTTAATGATTCTGGCGGATTTTTGCCGGAATTGCCTAGCAAAATGAACGGTAAAGCTGCTGAGGGTCTGGGGAAAACCCTTGACTATGAAAGTGCGCGGGAAAAGGTCTACGGCAGGCCATACTCCCAGTGGAAAGAGCTGCATCAAACTAAAGCAACTAGTGGGACTGGATAAGCATGAAGCGAAGTACCACCAATTGGGGCTACTATAAAACTCGGTAGCTTGCTGCCGAGTTCTTTATCTCATACACCAGAAACCTATCATAGCTCGTCACCCCGACAGAGCATGGCTAAAAGAGGGTGTTTTAGAATGGAACAAAGGGGCATTACATGTTTTG
>QIKG01000106.1 GCA_003232965.1 Oceanospirillales bacterium | reverse complement strand
CATCACCATCAACAGCGATACCGGTTCCATCACCATCAACAGCGATACCGGTTCCATCACCATCAACAGCGATACCGGTTCCATCACCATCTACCGCGATGCCGGTTCCATCACCATCAACAGCGATACCGGTTCCATCACCATCAACAGCGATACCGGTTCCATCACCATCAACAGCAATACCGGTTCCATCACCATCAACAGCGATACCGGTTCCATCGCCATCTACAGCAATGCCAGTCCCGTCGCCATCAACCGCCAGATTAAAATAAGGAGAGTTGAAAGGCACTTTCGAAAGCGCAATAGCGCTCTGTGCGCCTACAGCAGCGCCACGACCCACATATAATTCACCATTATTGAACCAACTGACGGTGATAGTGTCGTTATGCCGAGATATTTGTAGGTTAGCAGGGTTGGCAATAGCCGCCGAGGAAACCATAGCCAAAGCCGCGCATAAGGCAGTGACTAAGGATGATCTGCGTATTCCAGTACCATCGCGCTCTATACCAGTGCCGTCGCTCTCAATACCGGTACCATCGCTCTCGATGCCAGTGCCGTCGCTTTCAATACCAGTACCATCGCGTTCGATACCAGTGCCGTCGCTTTCAATGTTTGTGAAGTTTTTCATGGGGGATTCTTCCTCGCAGTTTTTTGTGAAACTGTCTATCAGTAGTACGTTTTAATGGGGATTGTCATGGAGCTTTATTGGGTGGTTCATCGGAGTTAGGTACATATTCGAAATAATACATGCCGATGCCGGCAGTAATGCTTTCATTGGTTGCTATGGGTGCTTCGAATTGTTCGAGTTCTATAACCGTTTCATCCAGTTGTTTAAGAATAAAGTCGGAAATATGTGCTTTAAATGCCTCGTGTTTTTCAGGTGGGATAGCGCGTGACCAGCGTTGTTGCTGAACAAACCGCTGGTCGGTGTCATTACGGTGGCTGATATTGTTATCAACAGTTAATAACAAATTTGCCATTGCCTGCATACCAACATCCAGCAGCTCATACTTTGCGCCGGTTAAAGGAAAGTAGTAAGGCGAGAGTAGACGCACGGTGTTTTCATCCACATATTCTATATTGCCAGTAGTAACCAGGCGATCGAGTACCGTTTGCGCGGTCACATTCCGACCAACTGTACGGGTGACCAGATTCTGAAATGTTAAACCACGACCATAAACCGTTAAATCAATTGGTTTCTCAGTATTTAGGTCTTTATAGGTGCCTTCTGATGCCCATTGCCCGAGAACAAAAGCCTCGGGTAATAAGTCAGGTGCTTCCAGTTCAACAGCTTTAGGTGCATTCATAACCTGGCTGATCTGCCGGGTATCAATACCCGTTAACAGCGCCAACGATGACTTTGTAATGCGTTTGTTCGCCGACTCCTGTTTTAACTTGCGCTCAGCTTCTTCAATATAAATGCTTTTCGCCATCGAAATAAATGCCGGGTAGGTCATATTGCCCACCATCAACCGGATTAAAGGCCGCAGGACACGATGGATAGCCGAGGTGAATCGGCTTACATTTGGATGCTGAGTATTGTTTCGGTCAGTTTCAGGCACACATTACCTCTTGGAACTATGTCAGTTTATCATCCAGTGCCCGCAGACATCCGCGCAACGAGCGCATCAAAATAAATCGGCTGCTGCTCTTCCGTGAGCAACAGCCTAGGGAGCGGAACATGTAAGGGAGGCATGTCCCAACCAGCCATCCATAGCCGGTATATCCAAGGTAGTGAATGAGACATCCATGTCCCGTAATACCTACCGTTGAAACTTTAAATATTTTCTCTACTGAACTACTTTTTTATTATTTAAAAACTTGCCTTAAAAAATCTCTAAAAATTTGTTGTGCCACCATTAATGTCTTGTCGCCAACTTGTCGTTACGAACTAAAAAGTTGGAAAGGGACTTATCATCGTTAAAGCCAGGCCGGTCGATACAAACCGTAGCAGCCGAACGCTCTTCTAAGTCTTCATCTCTGGCGGGTGTTATCGAGAAGGGCGCCTTTGAGTGTCCAAGATGTAAAACACACCAGTTCTCGGCAGCCTCGTGACTGTCTGCCCGCGTTATCGCAACACCATTTAAATAGTGAATTACCCAGTACATAATGTTCATCCTATATTGTTTAGCCTTGAATGTCTATAGCCATTTGTGTCTTTAGCCAAAAATGTCTTTAGACAAAAGTGTCTTTAGCCATTTGTGTCTAAATATACGCCAATATTTTGAAATGTCAACTCTTAATTGAGGTTTTATTCGAAGAACTCGATTTTCTAATAAAGGAAAACGCTTTTAAACTGAAGTATTTTCGGAGGTGGAAAAACCCGGGCGGGTAAAATAGAATAGCCCAAGTTAATATCGATTGAGTTGCTGACAGGTATCGCCGGGAATGTCTGCTTGCATCAGACACGCCGGTATCGCCACTACATTTACGAGTGGCTCTGAACATTACATAAGGTTTGACTAAAAGTCTGCCCGCCCCGGTGTGCGTGGATAGGGAATGACATCACGAATATTGGAAAGGCCGGTGATATACAGAATCAAACGCTCAAAACCCAAGCCAAAACCAGCATGGGGGACGGTACCATAGCGGCGTAAATCGAGGTACCAGTCGTAGGTTTTAGCATCTAAATCGTGGTGAGCCATACGCTGTTCGAGTATATCTAGGCGCTCTTCTCGCTGGGCACCACCAATAATTTCACCAATCCCTGGTGCCAAAACATCCATTGCAGCTACAGTTTTACCATCATCGTTCTGGCGCATGTAGAAAGCTTTGATCTCATCAGGGTAGTTCATCACCACAACTGGGCCTTTGAAGTGCTCTTCGGTCAGGTAGCGTTCGTGCTCGGTTTGCAGGTCTAAACCCCAATTAACCGGGAAGTCGAATTTTTTATTAGCGTTTTTGAGGATCTCAATAGCTTCGGTATACTCCACTCGGGCGAAAGGTTGTTCGATAAAGTTCACCAAGCGGTTGATAGCTTCGGGTTCGATGCGCTCGGCAAAAAATACCATATCATCGGGACAACGATCAAGCACGCTGCGGAAGACAGACTTTAGAAAGTCTTCGGCAAGGTTTGCCAGGTCGTTGAGATCAGCAAAGGCGATTTCTGGTTCAACCATCCAGAACTCGGCCAGATGACGAGTGGTGTTGGAGTTTTCCGCGCGGAAAGTCGGACCGAAGGTATAAACTTTCGACATTGCCATGCAGTAGGCTTCTACATTCAACTGGCCGGATACTGTTAGGAATGTTTCGCGGCCAAAGAAATCCTGAGTGTAATCCACATTGCCTTTGTCATCTTTGGGTGGATTAACCTGATCGAGCGTGCTTACCCGGAACATCTGGCCCGCACCTTCGGCATCGGATGCGGTAACAATAGGGGTGTGGATCCAGCTGAATTCATTCTGACTGAAGTATTCATGAATCGCCATAGCTGCTGCATGTCGTACCCGGGTCATTGCGCCGAATGTATTGGTGCGAGGGCGTAGGTGGGCGACTTCGCGCAGGAATTCAAAACTGTGCTGTTTAGGTTGAATTGGATAGCTGTCCGGATCAGTTACCCAGCCCAACACCTCAATGGATTCAACTTGAATTTCAAATGCCTGACCACGCCCCCGTGATGCCACCAGTTTGCCGTAGCAACGCAGCGAACAACCCGTGGTAAGGCGCAAGATTTCTTCCTTGTAATTAGGTAAGTCTTTATCGGCAACCAACTGAATGGGTGCAAAACAGCTACCGTCGTGCAGGTTAATAAAGGAGAATCCGGCTTTGGAGTCACGCCGAGTGCGAACCCAGCCTTGTAAACAAATGTCGGAATCCGCGGCAATTTCGCCTGAAAGTGCCTGTTTAATGCTAACGCAGGCGGTTTTATCTGAACTTTGATCCATAATACTAGCGTGACCTGATAAAATATAAGTAGTTGAGGTGTTAATAATAATGTACTGCAGCGTGTTAGAGTACCCCTGTTACGATTTATATATTGAATTTAATCCTATTTCTTGAGTCATATCCCTATGTCAATTAACTTAACCACCGCTGCCGCGGACCGAATTCGCTCATTTATGGCCCGTGAAGGGCTCGATGATGGCTCTGCTTTTTTCCGTCTGGGTGTGGAAAAAACCGGCTGTTCGGGTTGGGGCTATGTCGTTGGGCTAGAACGCGCGCCGGCTGCAAATGACAAGTTGTTTGATTCCCAAGATATTAAAATCGTAGTCAATACCGAACAACTCGATCTGTTAAAAGATACCGAAATCGATTACAAACGCGACGGAATCAACTCAGTATTCGCGTTTAAAAACCCCAATATGGCCGCCGAGTGCGGTTGCGGAGAAAGCTTCACCGTTTAAAAAACGGAAGGGGTAGCCCCAGGTAGGGTGGGCATTTATGCCCACGCGTAAAAACCCAAGTAAGCCGAATTTTTTTATCGAATATTTACAATTTCGTTACATGGGCATAAATGCCCACTCTCGCATGGAATAAAATACCAAATTCTGGTTAAACCCTGTATACTTGCTCGGCTCAGCATGCCGGTTTTATAGCCATGTGCTGATTCTTGCTCCACCGTGGTTTTAATCTATTAACTAGCGGGGAGCTTTGCAGACTGGATGGGTTCATCCGGTCACAAAACCGAAAGGATACAACAATGAGACATTACGAAATATGCTTCATGGTCCATCCAGACCAGAGCGAGCAAGTCCCGGCGATGATAGATCGCTATCGGGCTATCATCGAAGACAGCAAAGGTACCGTCCACCGGATGGAAGACTGGGGTCGGCGTCAGCTGGCTTACCCAATCGTTAAACTGCACAAAGCACACTACGTGCTGATGAATGTTGAATGCAGCAGCGACACATTGACTGAACTGGAAGGTGTTTTCCGTTTCAACGATGCGGTTCTACGGCACTTAACCATTCGACGCGAGGATGCAGTAACCGATCCATCGCTGATGATGAAAGTTAAAGAAGAAAAAGTAGCCCGCGAGCGTGAACGCGAACAGCGTGCCGCCGCCCGTGCTACTGCTCGTGCCACTGAAGAAGTTAAGACTGAAGAAGTTAAGACTGAGGCACCTGCCACAGAATCACCTGCCGCAGAGGCACCCGCTGAAACCACCGAAGCCGCAGCAGATTCCGCTGAAGCTCCCGCTGCTGAATAAAGGAGACTGATATGTCACGCTATTTTCGTCGTAGAAAGTTTTGCCGTTTCACTGCAGACGGTGTAACCGAAATTGATTACAAAGATATTGCCACACTGAAACAGTATGTTGGCGAGTCTGGAAAAATCATTCCTTCCCGTATCACTGGTACTAAGGCCAAATATCAGCGTCAGCTGTCAACCGCGGTAAAACGCGCGCGCTTCTTGTCTCTGCTGCCTTATACCGACAATCACTAAGCATTCAGGAGACTTATCATGGAGTTAATTTTACTCGAGAAAGTTGCAAACCTGGGTGATCTGGGTGAGCGCGTTAATGTAAAACCTGGTTTCGGCCGCAATTTCCTGGTTCCCCAGGGCAAAGCGATCCGAGCCACTAAAGCCAATGTCGAGCATTTCGAAACTCGTCGTGAAGAGCTGATGTTGATTGCTAACGAGAAAATGGCAGCTGCCAGCGCTCGTCGCGATGCAATGATCGATGTGGTGCTTGAATACATCGTAGCCACCAGCCCAGAAGGCAAATTGTACGGTTCAATCGGCCCGCGCGAAATCGCAGACAGCCTAACTGAACTGGGTCATGCAATAGAAAAATCTGAGGTTACTATGGGCGAAGGTGCTATTCGTCATATTGGTAATTACGATGTGCCTTTGCACTTGCACGCTGATGTTGATGCAGTCGTTGCCGTTTCCGTCCGTTCAGAAGACGAAAGCGTTAACATACCGGCTATCATCGATGGTGTTGCCGTTGCTGAAGCCAGTGCTGATGCTATCGCTGATGCCATCGATTCTGCTGAGGCGGAAGCTGCCGCAGAAGCCGAAGGTGAAGCTGAAGTTGCAGACGCAGAAAAGACCGCTGCTGAATAAACCGATTTATTTTCCTATCGGCTAAGCCGAGGGATTAAAAATCGTATATGCTAGACGGCCCACTCGGGAAATCGAGTGGGCCGTTTTTTTTT
>QIKG01000244.1 GCA_003232965.1 Oceanospirillales bacterium | reverse complement strand
ATTGGCTTCTGTAATACCAATGATTTTAGCGAGTTCCTTTGAGCGCATTTTTTTTAATGATAGCTGTACATCTAGCCTGACTATAATTGGCATGCTGATCCCCTACACGAATGACTGATTTTCTTTTTCAAGTTTGTAAGCAATCTGCATGACCCAAGCAATAAATTTGAGCACCAAAGCAATGAAGAGAGCCGCAACATGTGAATGTGTAAATGTTACGGATACAAATGCCCAGCTAGTGTCATAAGACATTGCAATACTCATGGCCGTTTGCGCAAATATCCATGCGATGATGAATCTGAGGGCCGCTGTCGCAATTTTGTTATAAAAATTAATAACCAGCGATGAAAAGAATATTCCCTGCGCATATAAGCCAAAGAGTTTTCGGAGATTGTTTAATACTTGTGCGATAAAAAAACCTGGGATTAAAGTCAAAGCAATACCCAAAAATTGTTTGAATGGTGATGGTGGCCATGATTCAAAGTGGCTAATATCAAAACCAAGTGGCATACCATCAATCCAATGCGCTGGTGATAAAAGCCAGTGGTGCATAAGGTAAATAGGTAGCAAGACAAGGAGTAACAAGCAGATATAAGAAAACCAGCGACTCAAGCGAGATAGTTCGGATAAGCTTTTCATAGCATAATATTTAATATATTGTTAAAAGAATAATAATTATTATAAAACAATAATAAAATATGTCAATACATAATTTTAATAAATACTAAAAGGCCCAAATTGCCTCCGAAATTCAACAAGCTTATAGCTGCATAGATTAATTTGGTAGCGGTTTTGTTGTCAGGAAATTTGGTAAATTGGAAAAGTCGAGCTGAGCCATATACGAATATTTTACCGATAAGCATGGTGTCTAACTCAAATCAACATAGATTAATTAGGAGTTGAGCGTCCCCGAAATAAATATAAATACAAACTACCTAGGTCTACTGAGCTTTAAAGCATGCCTTTAGGCTTTGCGGCAATAAGCTCCCTATGGCTTATTACTTGCTGCAAGCTCGTTTGCCCACCAATACGGTCGACTATAAGCAATTGTTGGCATCCGGCTTGTGGCCGAATGTAATGCTTACTCTTTAAAAATCCATTTTAGAGCCTTTTCTTTTGTTGCTCTAAAAATGGTATGGTGTTTTTCTTTTGGCTCGTTAGAATATTTCCATTTTAATTTGTCTGCTCTGTTATTTTCTAATTTAATGGCCAGTTGATTTGTGAACTTTGAAATATCTTCTGCACTTGAACCTGCAAACCAAAGCTTTATTTCTTTATCTGGCAGGTTTGCCAAAAGAGTATCCGCTTGTTGAACTAAATAATGGTCGTTCCACCATATCGAAGGGTCGAATGCTATGTAAAAATCAAATGATTCGGGGTGTTGCATAAAGGTTTCCATTACGAAAAGGCCGGCTAATGATTCTCCTATAATTCCTTTATTATTTTTAAGTCTGTATCTTTTTTCTATCTCACTGAATAATTCATCTGTGATAAATGCTCGGAAATTTTTGGCGCCGTCCGTTTGTGGTGCAAGTTTAGCATCGAAATCCGATTCTGAATAACCGGTTAAATCTCGCCTTCTTTCAGTATTCTCAATCCCAACCAGAATAATTGGAGGGATGCTTTTTTCTTCGATAAGTTTTGCGATAGTATTTGCAATATGAGGAAAATCTTCTTTTATTCCTCCGTCAGGCATATAGATTACCGGGTATGATTCGGTACCATTTTCATACTCCGTTGGTGTCCAAACAGTGATTGTTCTTATTTCTCCAACGTGCTTGGATTCGATTTTAAAAGTATCGTGATTTGGAATCGGATCTTTATTCTGTGATGTATTTCCACAGCCAAAAATGAACAAGGACATTAATATTAAATAATTTCTATTTCTCATAGTCTGTTTCTCAAATGAATGCCAATGGTAGGCAGAATAATGCAAGCGGATTTCAAGAGCATTATAGCCACATTTAGTTAGAACGCTACTAAAGAATACGCCTACTACCGAGTGAAGGTTAAAGCTCTTTCCAAAATGATACAGTTACTGAGGCTCTGACTTTAACAATGTTTCAATTAGATTGTCCAGTAACTCAACCTAATGGGGGTTTTTGCTTAAGGGGAATAGGGTAGGCTTAACATAGCAAGATTCGGGTCGCGGTAGGGCGCTTAAACCTTCATATTATGCTTTCATGAAATATAACCTTTTAGGAGTGAAATATGAAGGCATTACCTGCCACCAATTTTATAGCCCTGTTGCCATCAAAGGATTACGGATGTTAGATCAAGACCAGATTAACTATGCGCGTATTGAAAAAGCTATACGGTATATAAAAACACATTTTAAAGAACAACCATCTTTGGAAGATATTGCGGCCGAAATTCACCTTAGTCCTTTCCACTTTCAACGTCTATTTACACACTGGGCTGGGGTAAGCCCTAAAAAGTTTATGCGCTACCTGAGCCTGGAATATGCCAAAAGTAGGATTTGGTTTAACTTTTCTCAATATAACTCTCAACCGGCGGGCAGGCACACATCAGGTTGCGATCACCCCAGGCGTTATCGACCCGACCGACTGGCGGCCAGTACTTGTTATCGCGTAAATATTCTACCGGCCAGGCGGCATCGCTGCGGCTGTAACAGTGATCCCAGTCATCTGCGGTGACTTCTATTACGGTATGTGGGGCATTTTTTAGCGGGTTATCTAGGGCATCGGCAGATGAATTATCAACTGCCATAATTTCGGCATGGATTGATTTCATAGCCTCAATAAAGCGATTGATTTCTTCCAGTGACTCACTTTCTGTTGGCTCAATCATTAATGTGCCGGCAACCGGAAATGACATGGTTGGTGCGTGGAAGCCATAATCGATTAAGCGTTTGGCGACATCTTCTTCGCTAATGCCGCAGCTTTCTTTGAACGGCCGCAGGTCGATGATGCACTCATGGGCGACATGGTTATTGCGCCCGGTGTAGAGCACTTCAAAGTGTGAGCTAAGTTGTTTAGCCATGTAGTTTGCACTGAGTATGGCTATCTGGGTGGATTTTTTCATTCCCTCCCGGCCCAGCATAGCGATATAGGCCCAGGATATCGGCAAAATGCCGGCACTGCCCCAGGGTGCAGCGGCAACTGCTGGCATACCCTTACTCGGGCCGGAAATGGCTTGAACCGAATGATTAGGCAGGAAGGGTTCGAGGTGTTTACCAACACAAATTGGGCCCACGCCAGGACCACCACCACCGTGTGGGATAGCGAAGGTTTTATGCAGGTTTAAATGCGAAACATCGGCGCCGAATTCTCCGGGTGCGGCACAGCCAACCAAGGCGTTTAAGTTCGCGCCATCAAGGTAAATTTGACCGCCATTAGTATGCACAATTTCACAAATTTCCCGAATCCGTTCTTCATATACACCATGGGTTGATGGGTATGTAACCATCAGTGTGGAGAGTTTTTCTTTGTATTCTTCCGCTCTGTTGCGCAGATCATCAACATCCACATTGCCGTTGTCATCACATTTAACCAGTACAATTTTCATCCCGGCCATGGCCGCACTGGCAGGGTTAGTGCCATGCGCCGAAGAAGGGATCAGGCAAATATTGCGCTCGCCCTGGTTTCGGCTTTGGTGATAGGCCTTGATAGCTAACAGGCCGGCATATTCCCCTTGTGAGCCAGCGTT
>QIKG01000112.1 GCA_003232965.1 Oceanospirillales bacterium | reverse complement strand
TCAAGCATGGCCTCTTCCGGGATCACAAAGCGATTCCTGAGAATGAAAAAGAAAATCGGCAATACTGCAAACGGGCTCAAAGAGCCGAGCATGATGGCCGCTCCGAGGGCAATTGATAGCATCCCCAAATACATGGGGTTTCGACTGATACGGAAGGGCCCGGTTTTGACCAGGCTGGTAACTGGGGTGAAAGGTATTAGGCCGGTCTTTACCAGTAAAAAACGCCCAGCAGCCCAACCATTCAGTACTAGACCGACAATGATGAAGCCGCTACCGGTGTAATTTATCGATTTTCCCCATAGCTCCAGCAGCGGTAACCACCTATCCAGTGCCCACATACTGACAAAGGTAAGAAGTAACCACAATGGTGGCACCATTCGCGGGGTTTTGAATGTATTGCTAGCTTGTTTCTGATCCATTTTCTAGCCTTATTGTTGTGAATCAATCCAGACCTGTACCTGTTGGTTGAGTACATCTAGTGGCACAGCCCCACCGGTTAATACCAGCCGATGAAAGACTCGAATATCAAAATTTGCACCCAGTTGTTTTTCTCCATAATCTCGCAATCTGGAAATACTTCGTTGCCCGACTTTATAGGCTAATGCCTGGCCCGGGATAGCAATATAGCGCTCCACTTCAGCGATGACATCGGATTCTGCCATGGTGGAGTGAGTCAGCATGTATTCAATGGCTTGCTCGCGCGACCAGCCTTGGGCGTGCATGCCGGTGTCGACCACCAAACGCATGGCCCGCAGCATTTCATCACTCAGGCGGCCATAATATTGATACGGGTCGCTAAACATTCCCAATTCCTTACCCAGAGATTCTGCGTAAAGTGCCCAACCTTCGGAAAATGCGGTAAACCCGCCAAAACGCCGGAACATGGGCATGCCGGTAATTTCTTGCTGGATAGAGGTTTGGAAATGATGTCCTGGGGATGCTTCATGTATGGAAAGCGTTTCCATAATGAATTTAGGCTGGGCTTTGAGATTGAAAGTATTGACATAAAAAATTCCTGACCTTGATCCGTCAGCGGTGCCGGGTGTGTAGGAGGCACCCGCAGCAGATTCGGCGCGGAAGGCTTCAATTGCACGAACTTCATAGTCGGCTTTCGGGGTAATATCAAAGAGCTTAGGCAGACGGGCATTTATAACTGCCTGGAGATCACGATAGCCTTGCAGTAAATCCTCTTCGTTGTCAAAGTAGAATTGCTCGTCTTCCTGTAAAAATGTAAAGAAGGCTGGCAGGTCGCCCTCAAAGTTAACGCTTTCTTTAACCGTTATCATTTCGGCTGTAATTCTAGCTACTTCATTAAGACCGAATTGATGAATTTCATCAGCACCCATATCAGTTGTGGTATGGCTGCGAACATGAAAGTTATACCAGTCAGTGCCATCAGGCAGTGCCGTCCAGCCAATGCTGTCGCGGCTAGCAGGCAGGTATTCATCACGAATAAAATCATGCAGGCGAGCATAAGCAGGAATGATTTCAGCAGTAATCATTTTCCGGTATTCTGCTTGTATATGGCTAATATCATCAATGGGGATGTCATCGGGTATATTTATTACCGGTTTCCAGAACAGGCTGTCGGTATATTCATCCACAATATGGGCTGATAACTGCGGCAGCACTTTTTCCATTATCACCCGTGGCTGAACCACGCCAGTGGCTATGCCTTCGCGCATATTAGCGATGGCTTGGTCAAAAATCACCGGAATACCATCTGCTCTCAACTGCCAGTTGTTGTAGTCATCAAGGTTATTGAAAGGCTGCACACTCATGCCGGAACCTAGTTGCGCAAGGAAATTTGGCAACGAGTAAAACTGTGAAATTGGTAACATAAATGCCGGGTATTGTTCGCCTTCAAGGGCTTCATGCAGTTGGTAGCTTAGTACCTGAAGGCTGACAAGGTCTGTATTGTTTAGATTCTCACGCTCGAAGGCATTGAGTTTGTCTAACCAGCCCTGATGGTAATCATGCATCAACTGGCGGTGCTCGGAACTGAGGTGATTGGTCCATTTTGAATTGTATTGTCGTAGCCCCAGGAAAGTACCACTAATGGGGTTTAAGGCTAGGCCTTCATCAAAATATTGCTGGAACATTTGAGCCAATTCAGGATTTGCTTGCGTGCTTTCAGAGTCGGGTGCGGGACTCTCGCTTAGTCTTAGTGCCTGCGCGAGCGTTGGAATGTCACCAGTTTGCGACTCCGGAACAACAACCAACGCTTCATTCGAGCTAGTTGTCGCGCAGGCGGTAAGACTAATACCGTAAATTATTACGATTATTTGCAGTAAAACCTTAGCCTTCATCGTTATCTTTCTCGCTAGAACTATCTTCAAGTTTTAAACCTTCTGCGAGTGTTGGGACATTTTCTGTTGAATTAGTGGGGATGATGACGAGATCATCCTCGGTAGTTGTTGCACAAGCACCTAAGGCAAAGGTAATTGCAAGCAAGGCAAGTAATTGGTAAAGAGATTTTGATGGTTTCATATTGGTTTAATTCCTAGGTTTCATTTCTGATTTTTTATCAGCCGAGTGTATATAGGGCATGTATTGGAAATTTATCGACCAGATATCAATTGTAGTTTACGCCAGTGCCGATATCAATATGACCTTTGGCACTGTTTGCAGTTCTGGCTCTTCTGTAATATGATATCAAATAGATATCACAATGAATTTTTGCATTGTTATTTATTCCAAACGGTCATCAGTGTGCTGATAACCGTCAACTAAATAATAAGGAGAGATAAATGATTACTGAAATTGATAGAAAAGCGATGTCGGGATACCCCATGTTGTTGGTGCTTTTTGTTCTAACCATTGGCTCGTTTGGGGCCATAATTGCTTTTGGCAAAGCCGGTAGTATGTTACTGATGGTAGCTTTCATGGTGTTGCTGTTGGTGGTATTGGTTTGTTGGGCGGGTTTCTTTATGGTGCATCCGAATGAATCTAAAGTATTACAGTTGTTCGGGCAGTACGCAGGCACTGCAAAGGATGCCGGTTTGCGCTGGGCTAATCCTTTCTTGTCTAAAACAGCAGTGAGTACCCGGGTGCGAAACTTTGAATCCAGTGCCTTGAAAGTGAATGACAGTGTGGGTAATCCGATTGAAATAGCCTCTGTAGTTGTTTGGCGGGTTATAGATTCTGCTGAAGCGATATTTGAAGTTGATGACTACGAGTCTTTTGTGCGCATACAAACTGAAGCTGCATTGCGTAATATGGCATCTGCCCACCCGTATGAAGCACATCAGGGAGAAGAAATTGCGTTAAGATCCAGCCCCGCTGAAATTGCCGAGTTCCTAAAGATTGAAGTTCAGGATCGCCTGCAAAAAGCCGGAGTAGAGGTCATAGAATCGCGAATCTCACACCTGGCCTATGCTCAGGAAATTGCCTCGGCTATGCTTAAACGCCAACAGGCACAAGCGATTGTTGCGGCCCGCAGTACCATTGTTGAAGGTGCGGTAGGTATGGTGAAAATGGCGCTGGATGAGTTGAAATCTTTGGATGTGGTTGATCTTGACGAGGAAAGAAAAGCGGCCATGGTGAGTAATTTACTAGTGGTTCTTTGTGGCGAAGAAAACGCCCGGTGATCAATTCGGGTTCGCTTTATAACTAATGTCCAAACGCAAGGCAATACCACTGCGCTTAAATGAAGATATTTGGCTGGCAATGAAGCATTGGGCGGAGGATGACCTCCGCTCAATTAATGCCCAAATAGAATTTCATTTGCGTGAAGCATTGCGGAAATCCGGCCGACTGCCTAAAAAAGGTGACTCGAAATCCTAGCTGCTATTTTCCGTTTCAGAATGTAATTTTGCTTCCTGCTTGCTAATAAATGCTGCCATAGCATTGCCGGTAACTTTAGGATATTCCAACATCGGCACATGCCCGGTTTTCTCCGGCATAATTAATTCAGCATTTTGCATGACTTCTTGCAGGGCAGAGCCACCCTCAGGGTTGAGAACTTTGTCTTCTTTGCCCCAATAAATAAGGGTTGGTATCGGACTGTCGGCGAGCATGACCTCAATGCCTGGGTTTCCGTACAGCATGTTATGAAAAATCATATCACACTCTTTATTGATACTCAGCATGCGCTTATATGCCATTTGCTTTAGGGGTGCGGGAACAAAAGGTTGTTTGCTGAAGCACAACTCCATCAGTCGTTCCATTCCCTCCGGATTTTCAACTCTCAGGGGATTGAGTCCTGCCTCAAGGTCTGCATCAAAGTAGCTCGCAAAAGATACGGATTTCACCGCACCAGGAGAGAGCAACAATAAGCCCAGGATTTTATCCGCATGATTGCTGGCATAGTCTCCGGTAATATAGCCGCCCATGGAATTACCTGCCAGATAGAATTTATCAACACCCAGATGCAGCATTAAGGCATCCAGTCTTTCTGCCTGGCTATGAATAGAGTAATCAGCTTCGCCATCGTTGGTAATACGGCTTTCGCCAAACGGCGGCATATCGGGAATAATAAGGCGGTAAGCGCGAAGTTGTGGAGCCATCATAATCCAGTTAGTCGCATCGCCATTAAGACCGTGCAACATAACCAGAGGCGGTCCTTGTCCAGATGATTCCAGCCAGTGGAATTCAGCATCGCCAATTTGCGCTCGATGTTGGCTGAAACCCAGCGCGCGTATGCCGGAGTTAATGATTAAGCTACTGGCGGTCGCGGGAAATACAAACCATAGCAGCAGTGCTGCCATGAGAATAATGGCTAAAACGATAAAGAGTGTTTGCATTGGGGGTTCTTATGTTTGGCGATGGGGTTTATCATAGCGTAATTGGAATGTTGATAGTTAAGAGGAATCGTTATGAATAAAAAATTAGGCTGGTTATTACTGCTGGTATTACTTTTGCTAACGGCTCTACAGCTTAAAGCTGCAAAATATGAAGTGCCTGAAGTCGCAGCGGAAAACCTTTTTCCGGTGGTTGTGTTGAAAACTAGTGCTGGGGTCATAAAAGTGGAGTTGAATCGGGGGCGTGCGCCGGAAACCGCAAATAATTTTCTCCGCTATGTTACCGAAGGTTTTTATAACGGCACAATTTTCCATCGGGTAATGCCTGAGTTTGTGGTTCAGGGCGGCGGATATAATGAAAAACTAGAAGAACGCGGACCCCTGCATAATGTGATTATTAATGAGTCTGGAAATGGCTTGGGTAACGACAGCTATACCATCGCTATGGCGCGTGAGAATCCTCCACATACTGCACATTCTCAGTTTTATTTTAACCTTGTAGATAACGACAAGTTAAACCCTAGTCCGAAACGCTGGGGCTATGCAGTCTTTGGCTTGGTGATTGAGGGTGAGGAAATTATCGATAAAATAGCCATGGTCGAAACCCACACCCACACCGATGAAGGTACTGGCTTTGAGAATGTTCCGGTTAAGCCGGTGTATTTATATAAAGCATTTCTGGTTCCTGCGGGAGAGTAATTCGAATGATTTCGGGTTTTACTGAAGAACAAGTCGCATTTTATCAACGCAATGGCTACCTTATTTCCCGCGGGTTGGCCAGCAAAGCGCTTGTATCTGCAATTTGTAGCGCTACAGAGCGGGACCTAAAAGCTGAGGTACAGCCATTGGAATATGAAGCTGACGTTCAGTATCCAGGTTCTCCAAAATCTCTCGATGCACCGGGTGGTCACACGGTAAGACGGCTTAAGTCGGTATATGGTCGTGACCCGGCTA
>QIKG01000258.1 GCA_003232965.1 Oceanospirillales bacterium | reverse complement strand
GCCTCAGCTTTTTTCGCTACCCGGCGGAACACCCAGCAGAAAATCGCACCCAGAAAAAATGACCAGAACATGGTGTCGACATGAATCGCCCAAAAACTCTGCATTTTCAGCAAAGCTCCAGCTACCGTCGGGGTTTTGTCCGTAGGTCAGGTTGGTCAAGTGATGGCGAATATACTCGCCGGATGTCAATGTGCCGTTTTCGCTAGCCATGCTCGTTGCTTACCCAATTACCGATTATCAACTGATTGATCGGCTTTTTCGTTATTTTCAGTTATTGTCGGCGGAACCACATCAAGCTGGTCCCGACCTATAAATTTCAAGCCCACCAGATTAACCAGCAGACATATAATATATCCCGCAAAAACCGCCATCGCATTCATCGGTCTCAGCTGTGAGAACACTAATGCAAATAGTGCTCCGGTCAGCAATAATTTAATTGCCTCACCTTTATACGCAGCGCTTACAAATCGCCCGGCATCTTGCTCCGGGTCGCCACTGCTCTGGCGCGACTGCAAATACAGGCTGCTCGCAAACCAGGTATTTGGCAAAACACAAACCAAGCCTCCCGCCAGCAATGAATAAGCAGTAACTGGATTTGCGAATAAGCCAAGCAACGCCGCTACCAAAGTAGCGATGAACTGGGCTAATACTAGTGGCAATGCCGTTTTCATGCGCAATACACACCAATTTCCAAAATGCTCCGATAGCCATTAACAATTCTGTATTTAGCTATCGCCAGCACTATAAGTTTGTGCAATTATTCAAATAAGAAGCTAGTCAGCACCCAATGTAAACCTACATGTAAACCTACATGCAAAACCACATGTAAACTACATGTAATTTGATGAAAACCAAGCCTGCGACCTTATCCGGCTAATTATAACAGTTAGACCCATTTCGGGGCAATGCGGATGACATAAATTTTTCTAGGGGTAGGCTGGGTACATCGGTTGAGAAATAGAGAGTCTTGACACAGCGGCCTAGCGACTAACTATCCGCTAACAAAATAATACACCGGATAATTCGATAACTCCGAACTCAATAGCCTCGATCTATGATATATTAATTCTGGATGCGTCAGATTGAGATTCAAAATTTGACGATTCAAGGCGTGAAAAGCAGGTAATAGCTTGCTATTGGCAAGTTTCACACCAAAAGTAGGCGCTTTAGGCGACGCAGAAGCGGCGAATTTTGGACTCAAGATGCGCGTTCATTGAATTAATAGAGGTGCCCATATGGGGGCAAATCAAGATTTCTCCCTATTGTTGAAAATTTGCGCTGAACATTTATTTTCCACATAGACAGGCGATTTAGCCTTACTAGGCTGTTCGTTCACATCAGGGCTTCCAGCAATTGCAGAAAGCACCAGCAGTACAGCTAGCGTAAGAGTGCCAACGACCATAATTTTATTGCTTAAGCTTGTCATTTAGAGTTCCTTTGATTTCGTATGGGCTCATTATAGTATCGACTCGAATCTATTGCAATAGTAGTATTGACTCGCTATCATATAATGATGACCAAAACATCACGCTTAGACATTCACCACCTTATCGACCGCCTATCACGCATCAGTGCAGCTGAGCATTGGATAGGCGACCTTAACCCGGCACAACTGGCCGCGCTTGCTTATCTGGCAAAGGCCAACCAGTATTCACGCGCACCTTCGCAGGTTGCTGATTATCTTTCGGCAATGCGTGGAACAGTTTCAAATACACTGAAAGCTTTAGCCCGAAAAGGCCTGATTAAGGAACAAAAATCAAAAACCGACCGGCGTAGAACCAGTTACACCATTACACCCAAAGGTGTAATAGCGCTCAATTTCAACACCTCAATCGATGTAGCATTGGATAAAATGACGGAAAAAGAGGCTCTAGAATTAGCCCAGGGGATGAAAGAATTTATAAAAAAAGTCCTCGGCGCCCGTGGTGATCGTAGCTTTGGCATTTGCGCCACATGTCACCATCATCGCAATAAAGCCGGCAACCCGTATTGCGCCCTACTCAAAGTCGCGCTTATGCCACCTGAAACAACACAAATTTGTTTTGAACACCAAGCAGTCGCCTAAAATTAGGGACGGAATAGAAAATAACGAAAAATAGGAGCAGAAATTGAGTCTAAGCTGTTGCCTATTCTTACCAAGGGAGTTTAGTGCCATCTGTATGCCAGAAACCGCCCGTGTTCTGCATGTTTAGCTCGTCAATTCTCTGAATCAGACCGCGTGCTGATTCATCGGCGTTGATCAGGCCATTGCCAGCAGTCATCTCTGTTCTGACATAACCTGGATGTAATAAGGCCACTGCAATTTCTTTTTGTTTTAAATCTTCTGCCAAACTGCGTGCCACCATATTGACAGCTGCTTTACTCATGCGATAGCCATATTGGCCACCTGAGGTATTATCTTGCATCGAACCCATTCGACTGGTGATGATGACAATTTTTGAACCACTGCCTAAGTTGGGCAAGAAGCTTTTACTCACTCGCAAAGGCCCCAGGGCATTTATTTCAAACTGGCGACGCATCGAATCAAAATCCAGATCATCCAAACCCATGCTGTTTAATATTCCTGCATTATTTACCAGAATATCAATCTTTAGATGTTTGAGCTTTTGTGCCAATTGGCGGACAGAGCCCGCATCAGCAACATCATAATTCGTTTCAAGCTGAATATTTAATTGGTCTAATTCTGCACTAGAATTCCGGCAGGTAGCAATAACCTGCAAGCCTTTTAGGCTGAACTGTTTTGCCATTTCCAAACCAATACCTCGGTTAGCTCCGGTAATTAATACTGTTTTCATGTTTTTCCCACGCCTAAATCCTATAATGTAATTATGTTTAAAAGAATCTTACTTTATCTGACCATCTTTTATGTTGGTTTTGGCTTGTTTTTGTATTCCAAACAAGACAGTTTACTGTTTTACCCTACTGAAGAGCTGAATGTTGCTGATGTCAGGGTTCAAAGCTTTATAAACCAAAACCAAACCATCAAATCATTTGTTTTAAACCCTGGTTTGGACGATGCGATAGTTTATTTTGCGGGCAATGCTGAATCTGTTGGCATGCTGACAAATTTTTATCGGCATATATTTCCAAATAAAACCGTCTACCTAATTAATTATCGTGGTTATGGAGGAAGTACAGGTGAGCCCTCTGAGCAGGCTTTTTTCTCAGATGCATTACATATTTATGACCAGCTTAAATTGCAACATCATAAGATATCCATCATTGGTAAAAGCCTAGGTTCTGGAGTTGCGGTCTATTTGGCCTCGCAAAGAGAGATATTTAAACTGGTATTAATAACACCATTTGACAGCATTACATCGCTTGCCCAACAGAAGTTCCCTTTTTTCCCTGTAGGCTGGATTATCAAAAATAAATTTGACTCGATGCAATATGCACAGCAGATCAAGGCCGAGGTACTGGTGTTTATTGCTGAAAACGATCGAATCATACCGCTTGAACATAGCGACAAACTTTTGCAGGTTTTGCCAAATAAACAAAGTCACTATTTAAAAGACACCAGCCACAACAGCCTCACCAGTTCACCTGAGTATTCGCGGCTGCTTAGGCAGTTTTTTCAGTAACAAAAGCCCAGAAAACAAACTATTCACACTATTTTCCAACCGTTTGAGATGTAGTATCGTCTTATAAGTATGATCAATAAAATTTACATTGAATATTTATTGTTAAAAGAAGATAAAGCATCTCTTCATCAAGTGCTCACACTTATTCAACCTAGCTTATTGACCTTTGCGACATCGATATTAAAAGATAGATCCTTGGCGCAAGACGCTGTTCAAGATGCACTAATGGCGATTGTTAAGGGCCTAGGAAAACTTAAAGATCATAAAAAGTTTCATGCGTGGATTTATCAAATCACCCGTAATAAGTGTCTTGATATAATTCGTAAAAACCAGAAATATAGGAATGACAGCAGCATTGAGGCAACTGATGAATTAGTTGCTTCCGTTAAAAGTGAAGATCAGCGAGACATGATGCGCGCAATTAAACAGCTGCCGCATAAACAAAGAAACATCATTCAACTATTTTATTACGATGGTTTTAGTATTTTGGAAATCGCTGAAATTTTACAAAAACCTGCGGGCACGATCAAATCATTATTATTTGATGCCCGTAATCAATTAAAACAACTTTTTGGAGAAAAATTATGACTTCCATAGACGATAAAATAAAACAAGCATTAAGCGCCGAATACACAGAAATCATAGCCGAAAATGACAATACTGATGCCAACCCATTTAAACAAATGAGTGCTGGGTTTAAAGGCAGAATGGCTTGGATGTACATCATAGCTATGTTTATAGCCGCTATTTCTGCATTCATTACATTCTATGCCATATATCAGTTTTATTTTGAAACAGAAATGAAGCCACTATTAGCTTGGGGCACTGTGATTATAGTTGCGGTAATAATCACTCAAGTAAGTAAAATGTGGTATTGGTCTGAACTTGGCAAAAATCGGATCATTCGTGAAGTTAAGATACTTGAATTACAACTAGCACAAGTGCTAAAAAATCAAGATAAGTGAAGCTTATGAGCTGTTACAGGCCAGATACAAGAACCCGTATAGAGCACTAAATGAGTGCCTGTTCTGAATGGTAGACCTTTGACAGCAATTAGGAAAAAGGGGCTACTTTAACGCTCAAACATTTCTTGTAAACAGGAGCAAATTTCCAGCTGCACTTTAGCGCTAATTGTTCCCAGTGGCTTTATTAGCCTGGATTTATCTACATTCCAGAAGCTTGTATATGAGGAGGTTTTGTCTGAGCCTCCTCCAATTTAGCAACACCTGAAAACTCCTGACACTAACTCATTTGATGTGATCAAGGATTCCTTCAAATTCATCAGCTGAGTTGTACTGAATAATCAATTTTCCACGGCCATTCGGCTGGTGCTGGATTTGCACCCGTGCACCGAGTTGTTCGGTGAGTTTGTCTTGAAGCCGTTGTATGTCGGGGCTTACCCGGCGTTTTGGCGGTGTGCTTGGGGCTCCGGTCAGCAGGCGCTTAACTAATTGCTCGGTCTGGCGCACGGTGAGTTCGCGAGCCACTACATCGCGGGCAGCGGGTAACTGTTTTTCCAACGGCAATGCCAGCAAAGCGCGCGCATGACCCATATCGAGCTTGCGTTCATCTACTAGTTTTTTAACCTCATCGCCAAGTTCTAGCAGGCGCAATAGATTACTGA
>QIKG01000253.1 GCA_003232965.1 Oceanospirillales bacterium | reverse complement strand
GACTCTGGGTGCGAAAAGTACCAGCCGCTGACCGAGGCCGATGGCCACATGGCTTTGGATTCGGTGAGTTCTACAGCAATGTTTTCTTCTACATTGAGTAACCGCCAAAGCACATCTTTTGGTGTGTGGTCGGGGCAGGCCGGATAGCCGGGGGCAGGGCGGATGCCACGATATTTTTCTTTGATCAACTCGTTGTTTTCCAGTTGCTCATTGCTGGCATAACCCCAGGTTTGCCGCCGGACTTTTTCGTGCAGCATTTCTGCAAAGGCTTCGGCCAGACGGTCGGCGACGGCTTTGGCCATAATTGCCCGGTAGTCATCGTGGTCGGCTTTAGCGGCAGCGGTGACTTTATCTAAGCCCAGACTGGCAGTGACGGCAAAAGCACCTACCCAGTCATTTGGACCATCTTTAGCGGCAATAAAATCACAGAGGCTATAGTTTGCTCTTGCATCGCGCTGTGGGGTTTGTTGACGAAGGCCATAGATAACTTCAACCGGCTTGCCGTCTTTGTCGGTAATCTGGATGTCATCACCACTGCTGTAAGCAGGGAAAACGCCCCAGACGGCTGCTGCGGTCACGCTGCCATCTTGAATGAACTCATCAATCATTTTACGCGCATCGGCATATAGTTCTTGAGCATGTTTGCCGATAGTAGGATTGTCTAAAATTGCTGGATACTTACCTTTAAGGCCCCAGGTAATGAAGAAGGGGCTCCAGTCAATATAGTCGACGAGCGCCTCTAGTGGCTGCTTGTTAATTACCTGAATGCCTTCACTCACCGGGCGTGGTGGACTATAGTTTTTCCAATCGGCTTTAAAGGCATTGGCTCTGGCGGTGTCGATATCCAATAACTTTCGTCGCCCGGCAGTTAAGGCATAACGTTGGCGGTAGTCGGCCTGCTCATCAAGGTTTTTTTGAATAAATTCAGCTTGTTGTTCGGTCGATAATAAGCGGGATACCAAGCCAACTGCGCGTGAGGCATCCGGGGCATAGACTACGGGAAAATCATATTCGATGGCGATTTTAACCGCCGTATGCATCTTAGATGTGGTTGCACCGCCTATCATCAGTGGGATTTTCAGGCCTCGGCGTTTCATTTCACCCGCCAGTGAGGACATTTCTTCTAGTGATGGGGTAATTAGCCCTGATAAACCGATGATATCCGCGTTTTCATCAATGGCGGTCTGGATAATGGTATCAGCCGGGACCATCACACCAAGGTCAATGACTTCATAGCCATTACATTGCAGCACCACACCGGCGATGTTTTTGCCGATGTCATGAACATCACCTTTGACGGTGGCCATCACGATTTTTCCAGCAGATTGCAGTTTGCCGGCCTTTTCAGCTTCTAGGAAAGGCTGCAAGTAAGCGGTGGCCTGTTTCATTACCCGTGCAGACTTAACCACCTGCGGCAAAAACATCTTACCGGCACCAAAGCGGTCACCAACAATATTCATGCCATCCATTAGCGGGTCTTCAATCACCCGAATAGGGCTACCCAACAGCTCCAGCATGGCGGCAGTATCTTCCTCAATAAATTGGTTGATACCGTGCACCAAGCTGTGGTGCAGGCGCTCTTCCAGCGGCAGTTCTCGCCAGGCGAGTTTGTTGCTTTCCTGTTTTGCTGATTCGCCACTGTGGAGGGTGGCCTGTTTAATCATATTTTCAGTCGCATCTTGTGTGCGGTTGAAAATAACATCTTCTATTGCCTGGCGTAGTTCTGCATCGATATCGTCATAAACGGCCAGTTGCCCGGCATTGACTATACCCATATCCAAACCGGCTTTAATCGCGTGGTACAGGAACACTGCATGAATGGCTTCCCGTACAGAATTATTACCGCGGAAGGAAAATGATACATTTGATACACCGCCCGATATTAGTGCGCCCTGCAGGTTGTTTTTAATCCAGCTTGCAGCTTCGATAAAATCTCGACCGTATTCGTTATGCTCTGATAAGCCTGTTGCAATTGCAAATATATTAGGATCAAAAACAATATCATAGGGATTAAAGTTAATCTTATTGATTAGCAGATCCCAAGCGCGTTTACAAATACTTATGCGCCGCTCAAGATTGTCTGCCTGGCCGTCTTCATCGAATGCCATGACCACAATGGCAGCGCCATATTGTTTAGCTAGCGAAGCTCGCTTCAGGAATAATTCTTCGCCATCCTTTAGGCTTACTGAGTTAGCAATGCCTTTACCCTGAATACACTTTAGGCCGGCTTCAATGACATCCCATGAGCTGGCATCAATCATAATAGGCACTCTGGCGATATCTGGTTCGGTTGCAATAAGGTTGAGGAAGGTAACCATTGCCTGTTTGGAATCCAACAAACCCTCATCCATATTGATGTCTATAATTTGTGCGCCATTGTCGACTTGATCGCGGGCAACTTCGAGCGCTTCATCGAAGAGACCATCGGTAATCAGGCGCTTAAACCGCGCTGAGCCGGTCACATTGGTTCTTTCGCCGACATTAACGAATAACGATTCAGCAGTGATATTAAAGGCTTCCATACCGCTTAGTCGGCAAGCCGGGGCTATTTCAGGTATTTCTCGTGGTGGTTTAGTGGCAACTGCATCTGCAATTGCGCGAATATGCTCCGGTGTGGTGCCACAACAACCGCCGGCGATATTGAGCAGACCACTATCGGCCCACTCAGCAATATCAATCGCCATGTTTTCCGGAGTTTCGTCATACTCACCAAAGGGGTTAGGTAAGCCGGCATTCGGGTGTGCACTAACAGGGCAGTCGGCAATTCGAGCTAGCTCAGCTAACCAGGGACGCAATTCTTTGGGTCCGAGTGCACAATTCAGACCAATCGAAATTGGCTTGGCATGTTGCAGGCCATTCCAGAAGGCTTCTACCGTTTGTCCGGAGAGGGTACGGCCTGATGCATCAGAAATTGTTACCGAAATCATTACCGGCCAACGCTGTGATTTTTCTTCGAACAGTTTTTCCAGTGCAAAAATAGCCGCTTTTGCATTTAAGCTATCAAACACGGTTTCGATCATCAGGATATCAGCACCACCGGCAATCAGGCCACGGGCAGATTCTGTGTAGGCCGTTACCAGCTCATCAAAGTTTATGTTGCGCATTCCCGGGTCATTAACATCAGGTGAGAGGCTGGCGGTGCGATTCGTTGGTCCAAGAATGCCGGCTACCCAACGGGTTTTACCATCCTTTGCAATGGCTGCATCTACTGCCGTTCTAGCTAGTTGTGCTGCGGCGTGATTCAGCTCTTCAGTTATGTTTTCCAGCCCATAGTCAGCCTGGGCAATGCTGGTGCCATTAAAGGTATTGGTTTCGATTATATCGGCACCAGCCGCCAGATATTGTGCGTGAATCTTTGTTATAGCCTCTGACTGGGTCAGGCAAAGTAGGTCGTTATTACCTTTTAAGTCATGTGAATGATCAGCAAAACGATCACCGCGAAAATCTTCCTCGGTTAGCCCTAAGCGCTGAATCATGGTCCCCATTGCGCCATCTAGCATCAAAATGCGTTGCTTGATTGCTACCAATAATTGCTCGGTTGTTGCCATGCTTTTCAATCTCATTATTATATTTTTTCTGATTATGGTTGTATTTTGAGAGTAAAGTTTATAATATATCCTCTTATAAAGATATAGAGATATGTAATATACCGACCCTTGGATAAATGATGGATAAATTGGTTTCAAAATACAAAGGTAAACGGCTCGGTGA
>QIKG01000059.1 GCA_003232965.1 Oceanospirillales bacterium | reverse complement strand
CAAAAACAAGAGCTTGAGCAACAGAAGCATGAGCTTGAGGCTCAGCGAACCGTGTTAGATCAACGCCGAATTGCACTGGAACTAGCCGTTACAGAAATGCAAAAGGCATCTGCGAAAATGGCTCGCTTAAGTCATGAGATGAATTTGGGGAGTGATTTTAGTGTTCAAGTCATTCGCTTAGAATCCGAGACATCTGTGATGTCTACTCAATCCGCATTTATTGGCGTTGTGATCAACCAAGATGGCGAAGATAATGGTGTTGAAATCATCGGGCTGACACCGGATGGGCCTGCCGACAAGGCCGGTCTGTTAAAAGGCGACCAGGTTCTAAGCATCAATGGTACTGATCTTCTGCTTTCACCCAGCTTTAAACGCATCGATATACTTCAACAAAATCTCAGGCAAGTGCAAATTGGTGATAGCGTTGATTTAACAGTCCTAAGGGATGATAAAGCCATCAATTTGAGGATTATTGCTGGAAAACGCAATCCATTGGGATTACACACGCTCATTCGCCCGGGACAACCACCACAGCCTCCCATGCCACATGCGCTAAGCCAAACACTGAGTACAACTGGAATCACACTGCCAGACTCTGATAAATTGGTCTTAATTCAACGCTCATTGACCGATGCTGGTGATTTAATGGGCGGCAAACAAATTATTGTCCAGGTTGAAGGCCGAGATGGCATGGTATCCGGGCTTGCGGGTGGGGAAATGGAACGCCACATCAAGTTACTCGAAAAGCGTCTAGAGAACATGGAAATTGACATTGAAACCGTTGATTTTCGCGGTTCTCCGGATATGAGTAACTTTGAGGTTATTATCGGCCAGGCAGCTGAAAATGCGATTTTCTTTTTCGACCGCAATATGGTGCGCGGCTTGGAGCTTGCCCCGCTGAATCCGGGGCTTGGAAACTATTTTCAAGTGGATAGCGGTGTACTGGTATTAAGTGCAAGAGAGGATAATTCCCTCAACCTCGCGGCAGGTGATGTAATTACAGCCGTGGGTTCGCAGGAAGTATCCCGACCAGCTGACCTGATGCGTAATTTGCGCTTTTTGAAAGATGGAGAAAAAATCAGCCTGGAAGTCATTCGCAAAGGGCAGTCGGAAACTATTGAAAGCCAGGCGGTTGATAAATCCATACAGCGGATATCTTCGCCGCAAATGCATTAATCGGTAAACGGCGTTAGCCCGGCATTAATGTCGGGCTAACGGACTCAGGTCTAATGGTATATTGCTATTACAGTGGAATTGCATCTATTCATTGACGACCCTACAGGCTAAATAGCATCATCAATCATTTTGATGCTTTGTTCCTCAACTTCCCGAGCCACTTCCGTTAGGGTGTCGCTATCACTGAGCATACCCAGCATAGCACCGGGTAATATCATGCCAATATAGTTTTGTCCCTTATCGGAATACACAGAAATCCGACAGGGCAATGCCATATTCATGCTCATATCAGCATCCAAAACCTTTTTGGCCTGGTTGGGGTTACACACTTCCAGCACCCTGCACTGCTCCTGAAGGTCAACGCCTTTGCCTTGCAAGGTCTGCTGAATATCATGAATATGCAATACACCAAAGTTGTGGTTTACCACCGCAACTTCGAGGTCAGCAGTTGCTTGATCGATCGATTTATCAGTTTTGCGAATATACTTCATAATTATCATTCCCAGTTTAGCTCTGACACTTATTTTAAATCATTTTACCCGCACGCACAGTATGGCAGTGGCGTGTTAAAATTCACAAAATCATCAATCTATCACGCAGTGAGCATATCTGGATGTCAGCTAATTCCCCCAAAGTCGGTTTTGTCAGTCTTGGCTGCCCGAAAGCCTTGGTCGATTCCGAAAGAATATTGACCCAATTACGAACTGACGGCTACCAGATTTCGGCCAGTTATGACGACGCCGATTTAGTGGTAGTCAATACCTGTGGTTTTATCGACAGCGCCAAAACCGAGTCTCTTGAAGCGATAGCTGAAGCGCTGGAGTCTAATGGCAAAGTTATTGTCACCGGTTGTATGGGCGCGCAGGCAGAAGAAATCACCCGCGTACATCCCAAAGTACTAAGCGTTACCGGGCCGGCGCAATACGAAGATGTGGTTAGCGCTGTGCACCGTTTTGCCCCGGTTAGCCGCTCACATGACCCACATATTGATCTGATTCCGCCGCAGGGCATTAAGCTCACACCCCGGCATTACGCCTATCTGAAAATTTCCGAGGGCTGTAATCATAAATGCACATTTTGTATTATTCCCGATTTGCGCGGGCGTTTGGTGTCACGCCCCATCGGCAGTGTTCTGGAAGAAGCCGAGCGATTGGTGAAATCCGGTGTGCGTGAATTGCTGGTGATCTCACAAGACACCAGTGCCTATGGTGTTGACCTCAAATACAAACTAGATTTCTGGAATGGCATGCCGATTAAGTCGCGTATGCTGGAGCTTTGTGAAGCCCTTTCCAGCATGGGGGTATGGGTACGCCTGCATTATGTATATCCCTATCCGCATGTAGACAACATTATTCCACTGATGGCGGAAAGAAAAATACTACCGTATCTGGACATCCCCTTCCAACATGCCAGCCCTCGAATTCTCAAAGCAATGAAACGCCCGGCAGCTACTGCTAACACCCTGGCAACCGTTAAACGCTGGCGGGACACCTGTCCAGATATTACTATTCGCAGCACCTTCATCGTCGGTTTTCCAGGCGAAACCAATGATGACTTTGAAATGCTGCTCGATTTTCTCAGTGAAGCACAGCTAGACCGGGTCGGCTGTTTTCAATATTCACCGGTAGACGGCGCACGGGCCAATCAGCTGGATAACCCGGTTGCGCCAGAAATCATGCAGCATCGTTGGGAACAATTGATGGAGCTGCAAGCCGGCATCAGTCGCGACCGGCTGGCCGCTAAGGTAGGCACCCAAATAGAAGTTCTGGTCGACAGCGTTGATGACCAACAAGCGATTGCCCGGTCCTGGGCAGATGCGCCAGAAATTGACGGGTTGGTGCATATCAAAAATGCTGGGGACTTGCAGCCAGGGGATAGTTTGCAAGTATCGGTTAACGCCAGTGATGATTACGATCTTTACGCAGACCTTGCTAAATAATAGGTGTTTCCGGAACTTACACCCCAATGAAACAGCTTGCCCCCACTTCCCAGTTGCTGATGCGCAGCCTGCCGCTATTGCAGGAAATGCAGACCGATTCACTCTTGATCATAAATCCGCCGGCAGATTTATTCTGCCATGAACTGCTTGATGCAGGGATAAAAAACCTATCTATATTGTCTTCTGATTACCATATATATCAATATATTAAAGAACATTCAAAAGAATATACATTAAATATAGATTTTACCTCAGAGTTCATTACAGAAAGCAACAATCGAACCGACCTTGCGATTGTATACCTGCCCAGAGAAAAACCGTTCCGGGATTATTTGCTGAGCCGAAGTCTGGATACATTGGGTCCCTGGGGTAAGATTTGGCTGGTCGGTGAAAATCGTGCCGGGATTAAATCTGCAGCAAAACAACTGGCTAAAATATCTGCTGCCGATGTCTCCAAGCTGGATAGCGCCCGGCATTGCAGCCTGCTGGAAACCCAGCCCAACTCCAGCTCAAAGCCGCCATTAGATACTCAATCACAAGCTCAGTCGGCATTCAACCTGCGTTTCAACCAAAAGGATTGGAATTTCACCACCCTGCCCGGCGTTTTCAGCTATGCCA
>QIKG01000305.1 GCA_003232965.1 Oceanospirillales bacterium | reverse complement strand
CTCAGCATCAACTATCTTTACGGCAAGGTGCTAGATAACCAGTGTTTTTGCCGTTATTCGTTGCTTTGCAACATCTGTACAACTCTTTGCAACATTATTCATAACGGAAAATCTCAGCCGTTGATATAGTGGGTTCCGCAAAAAGGGGTTTTTGCAGAAAAAGGGGTTTTTTGCAATACCAGAAAGGGATTGGGAGTTGTTCTAAAGGGGGGCAACTTCTATTTGAGGGTAGTAGTAGGGGGAACAAACGGGAAACCACAAATGAGCGTATTCATAGAAAAAGATGGTACAGGTATTTTTCAAAACTGTACCGAGCCACAGAGGGTTCTTCAGTGCTCTCCCGCAGCTAGCTTGTGCTGTGGCTTAGGATGAGTGCAACTATATTTGGGGTTCCAGCAATAAATATTTGGGGCGTGTTGGGTTTGTTGGTGCTGCTTAGCGGGGTGCTGTACCAGGAAATACGCCGTAGAAGATAAAACATTGATTAGTATCTATATGGGGAGTGGGGAATAAGGCGTACC
This sequence comes from Oceanospirillales bacterium, assembly GCA_003232965.1. Taxonomy (GTDB): domain Bacteria; phylum Pseudomonadota; class Gammaproteobacteria; order Xanthomonadales; family SZUA-36; genus SZUA-51. The sequence goes on along the minus strand of QIKG01000305.1, from coordinate 3,216 downwards.
AGGATGGTGCGCCTTTTCTATTTTCGGTATAATTTGCAGCCTGAATCCAGCTTTTGTATTTAAGCTATCTTGTTTTATTTCCGGAGTATCCCATGCGTAGTCATCTTTGCGGTGAAGTCACCGAACAACTTGCCGAACAAACTGTCACCCTTTGTGGTTGGGTGGATCGTTCTCGTGATCTTGGCGGCCTAGTTTTTGTTAGTTTGCGGGATTACCGTGGCATTGTTCAAGTCGTTGTAGATCCTGATAATGAAGCCGCTTTTGCCGTGGCGACAAGCTTACGCAATGAATTTTGTGTGCGCATTAGTGGTCAAGTCAGAATGCGCCCGGAACATCAGTGGAATAAGAATATGGCCACCGGCAAGGTTGAGATTCTTGCAGATAGTGTAGAAATTTTAAATACTGCCGCCCCAATTCCGATGTTGATGAACGATGATGACGGTGAAGATATTCGCCTGAAATATCGCTACCTGGATATGCGTCGCCCACGCATGCAGCACAATATGCGAATTCGCGCGGCGCTGTATAAAGCTATTCGTAGTCATCTGGACGAACGGGCTTTTTGTGAGCTCGAAACCCCGATATTGACCAAGGCAACCCCTGAAGGCGCGCGTGACTATCTGGTACCAAGCCGGGTTCATGACGGCGAATTTTATGCCCTACCGCAGTCGCCACAACTATTTAAGCAGCTGTTTATGATGGCGGGCATGGATCGGTATTACCAGATTGCCAGATGCTTCCGGGATGAAGATTTACGCGCTGACCGCCAGCCAGAATTCACCCAACTGGATATCGAAATGTCTTTTGTAACCGAGACTGATGTTCAGAAACTGGCTGAAGATATGCTGCGGGATGTTTTTAAACAGGTTCTGGATGTTGATTTGGGTGAAGAATTTCCACGAATGACCTTCCATGAAGCCATGGATGTTTATGGTTCCGACAAGCCAGACCTGCGTATTGCCATGCAGTTGGTTAGTGTTGATGAGGTACTCAAGAATGTCGAGTTCAAAGTGTTCTCTGGCCCTGCCAATGACCCGGCAGGTCGGGTTGCCGTACTGTGCGTTCCTGGGGGAGCGGCATTCTCGCGCAAAAATATTGATGACTATACCAAGCTGGTAGGTAAATATGGTGGCAAAGGCTTGGCCTGGATCAAGGTTAACGAACTCGCAGCTGGGCGTGAGGGCCTGCAGTCGCCAATAGTTAAATTTCTTGATGATACTGCGCTTACATCCATACTTGAAAAATCTCAGGCCAGCGATGGCGATATTTTGTTCTTTGGGGCAGGTGAGTGGTTAACAGTTTCAACCTTTATGGGCGCATTAAGGCTGGCTTGCGCCAAAGACCTGAAGTTAATTACTGAGGGCTGGAAACCACTTTGGGTAACCGACTTTCCAATGTTTGAGTGGGACGAAGATGCAAACCGCTACTTTGCCATGCACCACCCCTTCACTGCGGCCCGAACCAATAATATAGACGAACTTAAAGGCGCTGCCGGAGATGTTCTTTCCACTGGCTACGATATAGTGCTAAACGGTGCTGAAATTGGCGGTGGCTCCATTCGTATTCATAAGCCGGAAATGCAGCAGGCAGTTTTTGAGTTGTTAGGTATTGATGCCAACGAAGCAGAATCAAAATTTGGCTTTTTACTGGAGGCTCTAAAATATGGTTGCCCACCCCATGGTGGCATCGCCTTTGGTATAGATAGAATCGTTGCCCAGATGACGGGAGAGAACTCAATCCGCGATGTAATCGCCTACCCCAAAACCACATCTGCCCAGTGCCTGTTAACCGCAGCACCATCAGCAGTGGCTACCGCGCAGCTAGATGAGCTGCATATAAAAGTTACAAGGGTGAGTGAGCTGTAGGCCTACGACCCCATGGATGGGGGAGGTAGAATCGAGTCTGGAACAGTGATCGAGCAGTTGCCGAGGAGCAAAAACAGCAGCAAAAATATACTGTATGTGACTTTATAAATGGAACTCTTCATTTAAACGATTTACTCTTGTATTCTTATTATTGCTCAGGCGGTTGGTGTTTCTCTAACAGATACAGTAACATTTTCGGACAACCTAGATATAGGTAGCGTATTATTCTTTCTGTATTTTGGTCTGAGACTGTACTCAGAAGTAGCCATAGAATAGTGAGGCTACAATTTCAGCAGGCAGGTGATAAATTCAGGTTAAAATAAGCCGAATAAAATCAACCTGGACTCGTAGGTTCAGGCTCAACTAATAACAGGAATAGAATCCATGGCAGGTCATAGTAAATGGGCAAATATCCAGCATCGGAAAAAAGCTCAGGATCAAAAGCGCGGTAAGGTTTTTACCCGCTGTATTCGTGAAATCAGCGTAGCGGCCCGTGAAGCCGGCGGTGACCCTGATTCCAATCCGCGTCTGCGTTTGGCGATTGATAAGGCTTTTGCGGCCAATATGCCAAAAGATACCGTTGAACGTGCAATTCAGAAAGCCACGGGTACACTTGAAGGCGTGGTTTATGAAGAGCTAGTCTATGAAGGTTATGCTCCGGGCGGGGTTGCTGTGTTGGTCGAATGCTTGACCGATAACCGCAATCGTACCGTTGCTGAAGTCCGGCATGCATTTACAAAATACGGCGGTAATCTTGGAACAGATGGTTCAGTTGCGTATTTGTTTGCAAAAATTGGTGTGCTCAATTACCCACCGGGTGCAGATGAGGACAGCATTATGGAAGCCGCCCTAGATGCCGGCGCAGAAGATGTGGTATCTGCAGATGATGGTTCGGTGGAAGTGATTACCGATCCAGCAGGCTTTGCCAACGTTGTGCAGGCGATGAAGGATGCAGGACAAGCGCCAGACAACGCCGAGGTTATTATGCGCGCCTCCCTGGAGGTCGAGATGGATGTGGATACCGGGCGTAAAGTCCTCAATTTCCTCAATGCTCTGGAAGATCTGGATGATACCCAGGAGGTGTATTCCAACGCAGATATTCCCGTGGAAGCTTACGCATAAATATGCGACTAAGTCAGGGAATATATTCAGGGAGTAAACCAGAAAATGCGTATCCTTGGCATTGATCCCGGCTCAGTAAAAACCGGCTTTGGCTTGGTCGAGTGCCGGGGCCAACAAATACGGGCCATTCATTATGGGGTGATTAAAACCGGAAGCGGGGATTTCCCCAGTCGCTTGAAAGTCATCTTTCAGTCCATCAGCGAAGTAATCACTGAGTACCAACCGGATG
>QIKG01000037.1 GCA_003232965.1 Oceanospirillales bacterium | reverse complement strand
GTCTATGTCTCAAGCCGTGATGAATACCCGAGGGTAGCTTTTCATCGCGGTGGTAAATCCCGTCCGGGACGATATTTTGGACCTTTTCCCAGTGCCGGCTCAGTACGCGAGAGCATTCATTTAATTCAACGAATATTCCGTTTGCGCAACTGTGAAGATAGTGTCTTTTCCCATCGGTCGCGGCCTTGCCTGCAGTATCAAATAAAACGCTGTACAGCACCCTGTGTTAAGTACATCAGTGTGGCTGACTATCAAACTGATGTCAGCGATGCATTGCAGTTTTTACAGGGAAAAAATGAAATGGTCTGTCCGAGCGCATGCATCAGGCAGCAAAAAAGCAGGCCTACGAAGAAGCCACGCGCTACCGTGACCAAATTGCAAATTTACGCACAATACAGGCAAAACAGTATGTCGATACCGCTGATGACACCGATATTATCGCCTTGGTGGTTGAGTCCGGTATCACCGCAATTGAATTAATGAGTATTCGCGGTGGCCGAAACATTGGCAGTCGCACTTATTACCCAAGCGGTGCCAGCGGCGAGAGTAGGGGTAAAGTAATGGCCGCATTTTTAGGTCAGTTTTATAACAATAAATCGGCACCGGCAATTCTTGTGCTTTCAGACAAAGCCGATGACCAACAACTGTTTTCCGAAACGCTCAGTCAGTCTGCGCGCAGGCGGATTAGGATTATTAGCCAACCGCGAACTACACGGGCCAAATTATTGGCAATGGCAGTCGCCAGCGGGAAAAACGCAGTCGCGCTGAAACGCTTAAGCAAAGCCAGCATTGAACGCCAGTTCCTTGCGTTGGAACAACTGCTCGGCCTTGAGCAGGTGCCGGAAAGAATTGAATGTTTTGATATTAGTCATACCAGTGGTACCCGTACGGTAGCATCGTGTGTGGTGTTTGATAAAAGCGGCGCGCTCAAGGGTCAGTATCGGCGTTTTAATTTAACCGGGATTACCCCGGCAGATGATTATGCCGCAATGGCACAGGTGCTTAAACGCCGCTATACCCGGGTGGTTAAAGAAGAAGCCATGTTGCCTGACCTGATTGTTGTCGATGGCGGTAAAGGTCAGTTAAATCGGGCTATTGAGGTTATGCGAGAACTCAACCTGACGGAAATTCCATTGCTGGGAATTGCCAAGGGAGTCTCGCGGCGATCGGGTCACGAGGACTGGTATCGGTCTTGGAATACAACGGTTATTCATCCGCCGCCTGATGCAGTTGCCGGCCACTTGATCCAGAATATCCGTGATGAAGCCCATCGCTTTGCTATCGCCGGACACCGGGCACGGCGGAAAAAAACCATGAAAAAATCCCAACTGGAAGAGATCGCCGGCATTGGTGCGGGTAAGCGCCGTGAATTGCTGCGGTTTTTTGGCGGTATTCAGGGTGTGCGCGATGCCAGTCCTGAGCAATTGCAAAGAGTGAATGGTATTAATGCCAAGTTGGCTGAACTGGTCTATGCGGCATTGCGGGAATAATTTATGTGGGAAAACTTTTCACAGGCGAACGCAACTGCTGCAATGTGCGATAATGCGCCAACTAATTAGCAAACATTAATAATAAACCGGAAAATCTGATTTGAATCTCACCATACCAACAATGATTACCCTGCTAAGAATCTTGATGATTCCGGTGTTGGTGGTTTTTTTCTATTTGCCCTATACATGGTCAAATATTGCCTGTGTGATTATATTCGCACTCGCCGGTGCAACTGACTGGCTGGATGGCTATATTGCCCGCACGATGAATTCGCACAGCAACTTCGGTGCTTTTTTGGACCCGGTAGCGGATAAATTAATGGTCGCTACCAGCCTAGTTTTACTGACCCAACTACATAGCCGTGACTATACCGCAACCAGTATTCTTTTCACTATTTCGGCGGCTGTGATTATTGGTCGTGAAATATCAATTTCAGCGCTACGGGAATGGCTTGCCAAAATGGGTGAGAGTTCGCGTTTAAAGGTTAGCCCAATTGGTAAGCTAAAGACCGGCTTTCAGATGACGGCCATAGGTTTTCTTCTTTATCGTGAACCTTTATGGATAATTAATGTGTCCCTGATTGGCGAATTACTGCTCTATATTGCGGCTATTTTAACCATCTGGTCAATGGTGAATTATATCCGCGCTGCCTGGCCGGCAATGCGGGATACCGATAGTGATGTAGGTGTAGATGCAGATACAATAAGTTCGAGCCTGTCTGAGAAAAATGAAAACTAGCATCCGAAATTAGCATCCATATGTTAACCAGACAAACGGGTGTTTTCCTACCGCCGGTTCGTCAAACTATGTATAAACTTTAAACAATGAAAAAATCCCGCTTAAGTCAGGCAGAATCTGCCGATCGTCATATTCTCTACCAATCATCAGTTCAGGATGTTGAGTCCGAGCTCGATTTTGTTGCTCAGGCATGGGGCGAGTTGCGCTCGCGCCGGGCGGAACTCTTGCGCGAAGATTTTTGCGGAACTGCAAATACCGCCTGCGAGTGGGTTCGACGCGGGCAGCATCATCAGGCCATCGGTATTGATATGGATGCAGATGTGCTGGATTGGGGTAGGCAGCACAATATCGCGAACTTAAGCGCCGAACAGCAACAGCGCATTATTTTGCTGCAGCATAATGTGCTGGATGTGTCTGAGGACGCTGCCGATATTATTCTGGCGATGAATTTTAGTTATTACCTATTCCTCACGCGGGCACAGCTACGCGATTATTTTCTCAGTACTCGCCAGGGATTACGCGAAGATGGTTTGTTAATCATGGATGCTTATGGTGGTTATGAAGCCCCGATGGAGCTTCAGGAACCTAGAGAATGTGAAGGTTTTACCTATATTTGGGATCAGGCAAGGTTCAATCCGATTGACTCGCTGATGGACTGTCATATTCACTTTGAATTTAACGACGGCTCGCGCCTCGAAAAAGCCTTTAGCTACCACTGGCGCTTATGGACACTTCCGGAAATAAAAGAAATTCTGCTTGAGGCTGGTTATACCCGGGTTACCATCTATTGGGAGGGTACCGATGAAGATAATCCGGAAGAGGGGGATGGTATCTATGCAGCGGCTACTGAGGGTGATGCTGACCCAGGTTGGATTGCCTATATTGTGGCGGAGGCCTGAGTTTTTAATCAATATCAGAATAAAAAACGGGCCTCTGAGGCCCGTTAATTTATCTTTCGGTCTAAGCTTTAATTACTTAATTACCACCGTATAACTGTCCGAGCATCTTTTTGTAACCGACATAATCAGCCGCGTCAGCCGCGATTATTTCAGTCGCATTAAGCTCATACAACGCAGAAAAGGCTTCCTCATCTTCATGCAGTTTCAACAGGGTTTGTGTAATCGCCGCTTTGACTTCATCGCTAACATTGGCAGATGCTGATAATGTCAGGCCCGGGAAGTTTTTAGAAGTATATACAGGATACAAGTTCTGATATTGCTCAACTAACCAGAAGGGGGCTATCGCTGCATCTGCGTCCATGCTGAAGGTCATTTCTACGCCATCAAGCCAGGTGGACGCATTTGAAGTAACTACAGGCTGGGAGAATGGGTTGGGGAAGGCATCTAGCAACACTAGATAACCGAGACTGGGAGCAGCCAGCGTGGAGATGATTCTGCCCACAAACTGGTCCAGTTGGTCGTCTGCATAAGCACTACCGGTAAGTATAGAGTAGCTGACTTCCTCTTTTACCCGCACCAGCGGTGTATACCCTTGGTTTTGAATTCGGTAATCAGTAATGGGTGCATCTTCCAGCACCAGATCAGGTGTATCGCCATTGCGAACACTCAACCAGTGCTGCTGGAAATCACGCGGAGACTTCAAGGTGATGGTATGCCCGCTGGTAGCGTTTAGATATTCAATTAAAGGCGCGTATACTTCAGCCGCGCGTTCTTGCGGGTAGCTAGGTTGCGCCATCAAGGTGAGTTCTTCGGCACTGGTTTGGCTGGTCATTAAACCGCCAAGTAAAAATAAAGAAACTGTTAGTAAGGCTGGTTTTCCAGTAGTGTTTTTCATATTGCTTTTTTCTTGTTTTATGTTCATCA
>QIKG01000203.1 GCA_003232965.1 Oceanospirillales bacterium | reverse complement strand
CGGGAAATCAATTTGAAAACTATTGTCATAAACCAGCGTCAGAATGAAAAAGTACCTTTCCTGCGGGGAATACTGGTGCGAAGCTTGCTCGATGCTGGGCTGTCTTTTGCTGAAGCGGATAAAATCTCCAGCGCGATTCGCGAGCAGTTGATTAAAACTAAAACCATTAGCTCGGAAGATTTACAAAAGCTGGTGGTTGCGCAGTTGCAAACGCTGGTGGATGCAGAGAGTGTGGAGCAATATATTTTCCCTTCTGTTGCGCCTTCTAAGGTACTGGTACAAAGTTTGAGTGAGCGCTTAACTGCCTTTTCTCGTGGCCGACTCGCACGAAATCTGCAATCTGCAGGGGTAAAAACTGAAAAAGCCGAATACATAACCGAATTAATATACGCGCAGTTAATCACTTTCGGGATCGCTTCTATTTCCACCTGCCAGCTCGGCTATATAACCTATCTGTGTTTACTCCAGGAAGTGGGTAAAAAAGCTGCAAATAGATACCTTGTATGGTCTGAACATCAACGGGGAAGCACCCCGCTTATGCTGCTTGTTGGTGGAACCATAGGTGCGGGTAAGAGCACCGTTGCAACCGAACTTGGTCACCTTTTGGAAATTGTACGCATTCAATCTACCGATATGCTGCGCGAAGTGATGCGGATGATGGTGCCTAAGCGCTTGTTGCCAATTCTGCATACTTCTTCATTTAATGCTTGGAAAACACTGCCGATACAGGATAAGAATGAACGCGACTGGGATCAGTTAGTTGCAGAAGGATACCAAAGTCAGGCTGAATTACTTACAGTGCCTTGTGAAGCGGTATTACAACGCGCGGTAGCAGAAAGTGTGCCGGTGATTTTAGAAGGTGTGCATGTGTTGCCGGATTTACTGGATCGAGTGCCGGCTAACGAAGCGGTGATTAAAGTGTATGTCATGCTGGCGGTTCTCAGATCAAAGAAGCTCAAAAACCAGTTGCGCGGTCGCGGGGTTAAAGTCCCTAAACGGAGCGCGGAACGATACCTTGATAGTTTTGATTCGATCTGGAGTTTGCAGTCATTCCTCCTATCTGAAGCTGATCGTTGTAATGTTCCAATCATTACTGCAGAAGATAAAAGAACCGTCATTCAGCAGATACTCCAGCAGGTGAATCTCGAGCTGGCCCGGCATTACAGTGGTACACCGGTGGATATCTTTGGCTCGGCAGCAGAAGGCTTCGAACACGGAAAAAACGGCATTGCCTGGCGTGATCAAGTTCGTTCGCTGGATCTGCGAGGATAAAATGCAACACTCATCAACGCCGCCTGTTCGTACTAAAAACGCTACAAATACCGTATTAAAACCTGGCGTCTTGCTGATTATTGACGGGCTTGGTGATTTGCCCGTGCCAGAATTGGCGAATAAAACCCCACTGGAAGCAGCGCATACCCCCGTGCTTGACCAACTGGCGGCTAACGGCCTGTATGGTGTGGTTGACCCAATTGCCCCGGGCAAAATAGCCAACACACACTCTGGAACCGGTATGTTAATTGGTTTGTTGCCAGAGCAGGCTGAGCATTTACATCGTGGCCCGGTTGAGGCTTCCGGGGCTGGCTATGTGCTGGCAGTCGGAGATATTGCCTTACGAGCTAACTTTGCTACTCTTGAGCAAAGCAGCAATGGCTTAGTGGTTAGCGATCGCAGGGCCGGGCGAATTAGCTCTGGTACTGCAGAGTTGGCATTAGCATTAAGTAATATTGATCTTGGTGATGGGATCAGCGCCAGTATTTTTCCAACGGATCAACACCGTGCAGTGCTAGTGCTGAGTGGGCCAGGCTTGAGTGCAGATATCAGCAATACAGATCCGGGTGATAGTAGTTTGCCGGCGGCTGTTGCTGTTTGTCGGGGTTTGTCAACGGCAGCGGAATTCACTGCCGAAAAAATCAATCGGTATACTCAGATGGCCTATCAGCTGCTCAATGAGCACCCGCTGAACATTGCTAGAACAAAGGCCGGTAAATTGAACGCTAACGGGATCATTCTGCGCGGTGCTGGTGCACACTTTGAACTGGATAATGCAGTTAAACAGCACGGTGTTAGTGCGGCTGTGGTTTCCGGTTGTAATACGGTATTGGGGCTTGGGCGAGTCTTCGGTTTTGAGGCGATAACAGACCCTCGTTTTACTGCCACCATTAATACCGATCTTGAAGCAAAAATTACAGTGGTGATCGATGCACTATCAAACTATGACATGGTTTTTTTACATATAAAAGCACCGGATCTTTGCTCGCATGATTTACGCCCATTACAAAAACGGGATTTCCTCGAACGCATGGATACCGCACTGAAACCACTGTTAAATACGGGCGCTGTTATTGCCTTGGCAGCTGACCATTCTACCGATAGCAATAGTGGCTTACATACTGCCGATCCGGTGCCTGCACTAATTTGGCAAGCCGGGTCGATAGCTAATAAAGTAGAGGGTTTCAGTTTTGGTGAATCAGCTTGTTACCAGGGAAATATGCGCCGCCAAACCAGTCATGAATTCCTCCTCAGAGTGTTGGCATTGATGGGTTGTTCGCAAAGCGATTCGGAGCCTGTATAACAGCTTGTAAGGCCTTGTAATATCGGTCGATTTACTCACTTATGCTGCCGTTGTGTTTGTCTCTGCTTCCCCCATCACCCACAAATGAACATAGTCTTTTAGTTGTCACACAACTGTAATAATCGAAGAGTAGCATATGCTGATATTAATACTATGCTCATACTCGGAGACTACCCATGTTAAAACCTAATTCAGTATTGCTTGCTTCTGCGCTTATAGCAGCAGCCGTTCTTCTCAGCGCTTGCGGTGGTGGACAGGATCGCCAAGTTATCCAGAATAAAGGCTCTGATACGCTGGTAAATGTGGCCCAAGCCTGGGCGGAAGCCTATCAAAAAATAGACCCCAAAACAGTGGTTGCAGTTAGTGGTGGTGGTTCTGGTACAGGAATTGCTGCGTTGATCAACGGCACGGTAGATATTGCTAACTCCAGTCGGGCGATGAAAGACAAAGAAGTCAAACTGGCTAAAGATCGTGGACACGACCCGATCCGGCATGTTGTTGGTTATGACGCATTGGCAGTTTATCTACACGCAGATAACCCACTGAACGAAATTAGCATCCCGCAACTGGCTGAAATTTACGGAGATGGCGGCAGCTATTCCAAATGGACAGATTTGGGAATCGAAGTGCCTGGCTGTAAAAACCAGGAAATTGTTGTCATCAGCCGACAAAACAACTCCGGTACCTATGCTTATTTTCGCAAGGTTATTCTCGGAGTCGATGATTTCCGACTTGGTACACGCGATCTGCATGGTTCCAAAGATGTTGCAGAGTTAGTAGAAAAAACCCCGTGTGCCATTGGATATAGCGGACTTGCCTATGTCACCGACCATCTCAAGCTTGCCTGTGTGGCGCAGCAAACCGGCGGTGATTGCACTAGCCCAACAGTAAAAACTGCAAGTGATGGAAGTTACCCAATCGCCCGGCCTCTGTTTATGTATACCAGTGGTGAACCAGAAGGTTATGTGGGCGAATACTTGAACTGGATAAAAAGCAAGCAAGGCCAGTGCATTATTGTCAATAAGGGTTATGCGCCGGCCTCAGAAGTCAGCTGTTAATAATTAATTAAGCTTCATTTAAGAATCATTTGATAATTAGTTAAGAATCATTCAATAAAGTTCAAGCTGCTACAGGATATTTAGGAATTAGATATGAGTCATTTTGAAGAACGCATGGATAACGATCTGCAGGCCATTCGTGCCGGCTTGTGGCAGCTTGGCGAAGATGTTGAAGTTGCTTTGCGTAATGCCAAAAAAGTTCTGATATTACGGGATGCTGAACTGGCTTATGCAACAGTACTTGCCGATGGACCGATCAACCGGGATTCACGCGAGTGCGATCGCCTCTGCCATACATTTATTGCCAGGCACTTGCCCGGTGCAGGACCCTTACGCGAACTGGCCTCAACCTCGCGTGTGAATGTTGCGCTGGAACGGGTAGGGGACTATGCAGTGACTATTTGCCGTGAAGCCCTACAGCTTAAAGTGCCGCTGCCTGAAGCCCTGGCTAACCGTATTGATTTATTATTTGATGAATCCATCGCAATTCTCGCTGAATCGCGCAAATCTTTTCGCGATGGCAATGCAGAAGCCGCAATCGCCTTGATGCAAATGGCCAAGCGAGTTGAAGGCGGCATGGACAGTTTGTATGAAACTCTGTATGCGGAAGATGAGCGCATGGACGGGGCCACAATGATGGCCATTTTTGTGGTTTTCAGTTTACTTAAACGAGTTGCGGATCAAGCCAAAAACATCTGTGACCAGACAGTCTATGCGGTTAAAGGTATCGCTAAAATTCCGAAAACATACCGGATATTATTCCTTGATCAAGCGGCCTCCGGAATTGCCCA
>QIKG01000064.1 GCA_003232965.1 Oceanospirillales bacterium | reverse complement strand
AGATGGAGTTTCGCCGGTTTCTATATACGCTGATTCTGTTGCCTGCTCAGATAATCAGGACGGGACGAAAGATAGTATATCGAATACTTGGGTATAATGCATGGCTGAAAGATTTCTTTGCAACATGGGAGAGAATACGACGATTAAAATTAGCGATTACATAGAGGAGATACGATTTAAGCAGAAAGTTAAAACAAGAAAAGAAGAAAGCGGGAAAGGTGCGTTGGAATCATGAAAGTTTTACCGGCAAACATGTATTTCAGCTTTTATGACGGGACTGATCGAGGCATTCATACTATAAAAATCAGTGCTTCGGTAGATTAACAAGCAAAAATATAGTTTGCCGATGGATAAGCCAGGACTCTATGCAACTCATAGACAACCTCGCTTGTTTATCGAATAAACGTAACGATAAGGTGCATGGTTCCATTACGGTGAGAGACTCGCCACAAAAGTTAAAAGTCTTTTGAAGGCTTAGAGGAGAGATGCGTTTGAATCTTTTAAGGTTCTACAACTCTTTAATTCTAAAAGATATTTCTTGAGATGTATTTTTTCCTTGACAGGGGGATATAGGATGTCCCTGAAGTTGGAACAGAACGCGGTAGTCTCTGTGAATCGCCCCTGTGCGGACCCGCATGCAGGGTGGTGTGGCGAGCGGGGGAGAAAAACCCCCGCTTATCCGATTATGCAATAAATATTTTTTCAATCAACTGTCTTGTTTTGCTTCCAGCATATTCTGATAATCTTCCGCACATATCTTTGAGCTTATACCCGAAAATCAAATTTAATAATGTGACGCCTATAAGAGTCAAAAACGCCCACGACTCAAGCGAAATCACTTTAGAAAGAGAGAGATCATCCGGCGATGTTTTTAGCAAACCGTAGAGCAGTAGGCCGATCCACATGACTATCAGAGAATAGAATACAAGCCCCCGAACCGTCTGTCCTAACTTACTTGCAATGTTTAAGACTTTTGATTCTTGCGCTCGACTCCTTTGTTTAACCACCTCCAGCTCTTCTTTGACTTCTGCCACGTATATAGCTTTCGCAGAGTTCAATACCTGCTCCAAGGTTCCTTGGACGATATCGTCTACGCCAAACGTCAGGTCCATAAGCCTATTTCTCGCCTCTAAACTATGGACCAGTACCGCATAATCTTCTTCCTTAATAGTACCCTTTTGCTTCAATTTGTCTGCTTCATCGACATATTTTTCCCATAACTGCTCAGATGGAAGCGTTGCTGCGTAGCAATTGGCGACAAGCCTATCCTTTGGCATATCAGGGGCTTTCTTTACAGCTTTTAACCAAATTAGGGTGGTAAATACCTGATCCGCCATACACACAGGTGCGTCCGAAATTCCGTATTCAGCTTTAAAAAATCGCATCGAAGCGCGTGCAATCGCCGCATTTGTAGTAATGAATATTGCCACACAAGACTCCAAATACTTTTGCGGCTTGCCTATGCGCAAACGATGAATAGCCGACAAACAATCAATATCGTGATTTCTATATTCTTCTTTTTGATTTGGTATCTCTATAATAATTTCTTGTGACAATGCCTTCTCGTCGATTTCATAGGCTTCTGTATGCCTTGGTGTTTCATCCACAGTGATCCCAAGCGCATTTAGGTTTTCTTCAAGTTTGGAGATCTCAAGTTCGACATCAGACGCACTATAGTTTTTTGTCATGAAATAGTCGAAAACATCGCCTGGTTTGTTTGGCTGAAGGCGGCCGTATAGTCGAAGTATAGAAGCCGCTGCGAATAAGATCTTATGTATTTCGTTGTATGTCTGGCGGAAACATTTTAGCTTTACCGACATTCCGCGAAGCATTTCCAATAACTCAATGCATGGAACTGTGAATGCGGAATCGGCATAACCAATAGATCTAAGAAGAAACTGGGTATCGAAAAATACCTGAACCCTCTTCATTTTGCTTTTTATGTCTGCTGGGTGCGAATAATAAAACGTTTCCGTAAGCATCGCTCCGCGAACAAAGGAAACTATAGATTCGAAGGATATTTGATCATTTTTATATGCGTTGGATATGAATTTACTAATCAGATATTTTCTGCGTTCGGAAGGTTCTATTTGCAATCCATCTATGTCTGAGACATTCGCAAATAGATGTGGCGCAATCTCGAATAACACATCAAAAAAATACTCATCTACTTCTGTAGAATCTAGCTTAACAGCGAACATGCGGTCGCAATACGAAATGAACGTATCTTTTAGCTGATTATATTTTCTTTGTTCAGTATCACGCTTGGCAACAAAATCGCTATTTTCAATTGCGTCTTTGTTAATGTGGTATGTACCACCCTGCTGCTTCTTGATGTAACCATACTTTTTCGAAGCTCGTTTCAATAGCGTAATAATTGCACCGGTTGGAATATCAAACTCGGCAACCTCGCGAAATCTAACCTTAAATTCTTCAACAGAAACGACGTCCTCCGTTGTGTGAAGCAGGGTGTAGCCAATTAGTGGGATATAGTTATCTAGAATATCGCCCTGGGATGTATCCCAGTTCACTTTAATAACCGCCATATTGACTAAAAACTTATCCATTAAAGACTGTTCCTCTGACATGCATAACGCCTACCATCACCCGACGCTAAAGGAGCGCAGCGATTGTAGCGGTCGGGTGCATGGTATTGTTAAATGCGAATTATATTGCGACATGATTTATTTTAATAAGATCTCTTAGCGTGATTACTGATGGCTCAGTTTCTTCTGGCATTACAACATTATTAATACCTATATATAGGGTATCCTGAATTCTAGAAATATAGGATATATCAGCATCACCCTCAAAGCCGGTACTATTTATACCTATAACCTTCTTATTTTCTCCAAAAACAGGGCCTCCACTTGACCCACAGTGTAGAACGATTGACGTTCTGAAGCAGGGATAAGGTAAAAACACACTATCACGTCCATTTTGGTGGTACTCTTCAACTAAGCCTGCATAGAATTTCGCATTGTATTTGATTTCGGTATTTTCCGTTTGCTTTACTGTCGTGCCTGGGTAAGCATATGTCCATACATTCTCTCCAATAGTTGGTATTGACATGGAAAGCGACAATACCTTATTAAATAGTGGTTCACCAGTTACCTTGTGTGACATTGGCGCACACACACCTACGGCCACATCAGCATCACCATGAACAACAAAGCCAGACACCGGCCTATGATAAAATTTAAAGTTGTCACTGAACTGAATAATACTAAGACTTCCTTGCACATTGCCTTCTGAATCCAGCACATCTTCAAAAACATGCTTAGCTGAGACAAAGAAACCAAGCCGTGTAACAAAAAAACCAGTTCCAAGGAACTTAATCAGTCCATTCCCTTCATGCTTTAAGATAGGAAATATTGCTTCCTTTGGATCCACATCATCACCATTACTGGCTTTTACAGTAAATAGTGATTGGTCTGCCTCTCCTTTTAACACTTGCACTTCCTTTAGCATTTAACAATTAATATACAAACTACATTAATACCCATTATTCCTCCCCCAAATTACCCTATACTATATCACATTTTAGAAACACATGCACTCTCTGATTGTTAATTTTATAAAGAAAAATATCGTTTTTCGTATTTATGCTGTAATATCAGGTAATACGCAATACGTATAATATTGGATAATTGTCAATGAAAACTGCATCCTAATCACCCCCACCCTCGCCCTCCCCCGTCAAGGAGGAGGGAAATATTTATCGGGACTCCGAGATCATATTCACAAATTTACAACAGGACAGGCTGAACGATCACCTGTGCAGGCCTCTTTCCTGCACAAACCCATAATCCCCTGATGACAGAGGGTAGCAAAATTTAGGGGACGTTATTGACTACGTTGACTAACTACTTTTCCTTGTTATTATCTTACATACTGCAGAGGTAGAAACTCCTGTTTGACGTGCAACCTCTGCCAAGGGAATACCATAAGCCTCGAGCAACCTGCAAACTATCTGCGACCTTGCCTCAGACACCCTGCTCCTCCGGCTGCCTGACTCCAATTCCACAATATTTACGCCCTCTTTTTTACATATCTCCTTTATAACTTCTTTCATTTTCTCTGTTCGCTCATCTGCCGAAAACTGCTTCTTTAACTTATCCTCCGTCTCCTGCAGAATCTTCATTACAAAATCCCCGCTCCCTAATATCCGCTCATCAGTCAGTCTCCCCTCTCC
>QIKG01000035.1 GCA_003232965.1 Oceanospirillales bacterium | reverse complement strand
ATACCGGCATCCTGTAATGTTGTAGCCAGACCATGCACATAAGCCAATGGATGAAAATGCGCCGCACCCGGCTCTGCTAAACCATCATAATAACGCTCGGAATTGATTTCTTGGCGTAATTGTTCACGCGCTACAAATTCCCAATTTGCGCCCATTTGTTGGTTCATAAATTGCAACTGCTCCTGCAACTTATCGCTACGATTAAACCAATCTGCGAGCATAACCCCAGTGCTTTGGAACTGACAATCGAATGGATAGGTTTCACTGCGCTGGCGGATTGTTTTTATCGCCTCGGTGGTCAACTGATACATCTGCCGTGCACGCTCAAGCCCCTGCTGCCGGACCAACGCCTGGGTTGAGAGGGAGTAGCCGCCAAATACGAAACCTCCATTGCGCCCGGAAGCACCGTGACCAACCTCACCCGCTTCCACCACAATGACATCATTAAAGCCCCGTTCCTGCAGGCCTATTGCCGCAGCCAGGCCGGCAAAACCAGCGCCGATAACACAGACTCTGGTATTAGCATTTTCTGGCATGGAGTTTTGCTGAAAGGCGTTGTTAAGCGTTTTTTGGTACCAACTATTGGCCCGTTCAGCGGTGATTTTATCGTTAATATTAGCGTTCATTGAATTTAGTTTACTTAATCAGGTCTGATATACTGTAACTCTAATCTATCACAACATACTAGACATCTAAATGGTTAAACAAAGCAAGTATATTGCCAAACATCCGGATGAAAATGGTCTAATCCACTATTCAGAGCAGGAACATGCCATCTGGGCTGAGTTAATAGACTCTCAAATGAGTCTTCTGCCTGGCCGAGCCTGCCAAGAATATCTCGATGGCCTGGATATTTTGAAGCTACCACGGGATCATATCCCCCAAACAAAAGACATTTCTAAAATTCTACTTCAGCGTACCGGTTGGGTTGTAGAACCGGTACCTGCACTAATTGGATTTCAGCAGTTTTTTAGCATGTTAGCAGAACGACGTTTCCCGGCGGCATCATTTATTCGTACTGTTGATGAAATGGAATATTTGCAGGAGCCGGATATTTTTCATGAAATATTTGGTCATGCCACCATGTTAACCTCGCCGGCGTTTGCAGACTTTACTCATGCATATGGAATAGCCGGCCTCAAAGCAAACAAACAAGACCGGCTATTACTGGCCCGGCTTTATTGGTTTACGGTCGAGTTTGGTCTGGTGAATACCCCTGCCGGATTACGCACCTATGGTGGCGGCATTAACTCATCACCGGGCGAATTAATATATTCCTTGCAAAGCGAAATACCGGATCGGCGCGACTTTGACACCCTAGAAGTTTTACGCACACCTTACCGAATAGATATTTTCCAGACTATTTATTATGTGATTCAAAATATGGATGATCTATTCGCACTGGCACGCGAAGATATTGCCGGTGTACTGCAAAAAGCTAAACAGCTGGGTGAATTTGCACCTACTTTTCCAGCCAAAGAAAAATCAGCATAAATAGGAATTAACAAATGAGTGATGCATTAATCGACAAACATTGCGCGGCCTGCGAAGGCGGTATTGGTATGCTTGAAGCCGACAAAATATCTGCTTTAATGGCGCAGGTTTCTGACTGGGATATCAGCGCAGATGGTAAAAGCCTGCAGCAAACTTTCCGCTTTAAGGGCTTTTACAAAACCATGGCATTCATTAATGCAATGGCATGGATCGCAAATCAAGAAGGCCATCATCCAGATTTTAGTGCAGGTTATAATTTCTGCAAAGTTAGCTGGACTACACATGATGCCGGTGGTTTGACTGAAAATGACTTTATCTGTGCCGCTAAAACCGGAAAACTATTGGAACAATAACCCTATGTGTTTCAAGGCACTTTGGCCCCCTACTCTGCTTACAGAATTTAATTGAGAGGATGATATCAACATGAACATCAAAAATTTAAAACTTCTTTTTATCACCGCAGCAAGTGGCGTTTTGCTATCGGCTTGCGTAACTATTCCCGAACCATTGCTAGGTGAGTTTAGTGTAAATGAACCGCAAGAGGCCAGCAATTTACGTCAAAACCAGCAAATTCGCTGGGGTGGAGTCATTATCGCGATCAAACCTGAAGCGAATTCAACTTGCATGGAAATTCTAGGGAAACCTCTAGATTCAAGTCAACGCCCGCTTAACCAGGACGGTACGATTGGTCGCTTTATTGCCTGTAAAGATCAGTTTTTGGATCCGGAAGTTCTTAAAGAAGGCCGTGAAGTCACTGTAACCGGCCCTATCCGTCAAATTGAAGAGCGGGAAATTGGCGAATATATTTACGCCTACCCTATTATCGATGCTAGCAATATCTATTTGTGGCCTGAGCGTGAGGAACGTGTCTTTTACAATACCGGTGGTCTGTACTATTGGCCGTATTATAGTCCCTATATACATAACCCTTATCGGCATCATCGCAGGTAGTTTTACCGCTCTCGCTAACGCCGCAAATAAAATGGTATACCACTGAAAAATGAACCAATTGGGAAAGCTGTTTCTTAAAGGCTTAATTGTGGTCTTGCCGATTGTGCTGACCATCAGCCTAGTATGGTGGTTGATACTCACTGCAGAAACTAAATTCGGCGGCTATCTTCATGGCCTGCTGCCTACTGGCTGGTATATTCCAGGAATGGGTCTGCTTGTTGCCGTGGTTTTCACGGTTTTTATCGGCATGCTCTCCCATTGGCTTTTCTTCCAGAAGATATTCGGGTTGGGCGATCGGCTGATAAAGAAAGTACCACTGGTGAAGTCTATTTATTCGGCTTTAAGAGATTTCGCATCTTATTTTAACCCCGGAGAAGAGCGGAAACTCGGTCGGGTGGTCGCAGTTAAACTGCCTGGCCAGCAATTTCAGCTGATAGGTTTTGTAACTCAGGAAAAATTAGTTTACCCACAGCTGGAAAAGCTTACCAAGGAAGCTTCTGAGCACCTTGTCGCTGTTTATTTACCGATGAGTTACCAGATTGGCGGATACACGCTTTACTTGCCTGAAAGTGCATTGACAGCCCTGGATCTTTCGATTGAAGAAGCCCTAAAACTGACATTAACCGGTGGTGCCGGGATATCGACGGCAGAAAACAACAAAAAACAGGCCGACTGAGCTTTGCAAGACTACACAGCACCCGCTGCAGCAGTTATAATTACGGGCTGTATGAGTCCGTAATAATTACAAGATGAGCCACAAGTCATGAAAAAAATCCTTAAAACATTCACTACCCTACTGATCGTTGCTATTTTACAAACGATTGTCGTAAGTAGTGTGGCTGCAGCTGATGCCGAAGCTGGAAAAATCAAAGCAACAACCTGTTCGGGTTGTCATGGGATTAGCAGTTATTTCAATGTGTATCCATCCTACAGAGTGCCGAAAATTGCGGGCCAAAATGAGAAATACCTTGTTTTATCCCTTGAGGCTTATAAAGTCGGTGACAGAAAACATTCAACCATGCAGGCGCAAGCTGAAAGCCTTAGCAAGGAAGATATTGCCGACATCGCCGCCTGGTTTGCCAGTCTTAAATAAGACCAATATATAAGCCTAATATATAAGCCCAAAAACAAGCTAGTCAGTGAGCAAATACAATGAAAAACAAATACATCCTAATAACAATATTAAGCTTTATCGCTGTATCTTCAATCAATACTGCAATTGCAGGCGATGCCGCTGCCGGTAAAGAAAAATCAGCAATGTGCACTGCTTGTCACGGAGCAGATGGTAACGGTACAGACCCGCAATACCCAAGGCTTGCTGGCCAACACCAAGATTACTTGGCTAAATCCATGCGCG
>QIKG01000223.1 GCA_003232965.1 Oceanospirillales bacterium | reverse complement strand
GACCTGCGTACCATCAAGCCTGACCAGATGATGAAAGTAATGTGGCGTGGACAAACCATTGGCATTATGAATCGTAGTAAACGATTATTGGACAGACTCACTGGCCATGATGACTTCTTACTTGACCCGGCTTCCGCTGTGGTTGAACAGCAGCCTGAATTTGCCGTCAATGTGCATCGTTCAATAAAACCGGAATGGCTGGTGTTTAATATGCACTGTACTCACCTGGGTTGTATCCCGCAGGTATTGGCTGAACCCGGTTCGTATGCCTGGGAAG
Organism: Oceanospirillales bacterium; assembly: GCA_003232965.1. Classification (GTDB taxonomy): domain Bacteria; phylum Pseudomonadota; class Gammaproteobacteria; order Xanthomonadales; family SZUA-36; genus SZUA-51. The sequence continues at coordinate 6,010 of QIKG01000223.1, read as the reverse complement.
CAGATTGGCCCGGCGGCTTCTTCTGTCCCTGCCATAAGTCTAAATTTGACCTCTCCGGACGCGTATTCAAAGGTGTTCCTGCACCAACGAATCTGATTATTCCTCCTTATAGCTTTATTGATGACAACACCATAATTATTGGTGTAAGTGGAGCAGCGTAATGGCAAAGCCGGCAAGTAATTTAAAAAAACACGGTCTTGAACTTTTCAACTGGTTTGATAAGCGCCTGCCCATCAGTGATTTCTGGGACGCTCATTTAGCGGGTTATTACGCACCTAAGAATTTCAATTTCTGGTATTTCTTTGGCTCACTGGCGATGTTGATTCTGGTGATGCAGATTGTTACTGGTATCTTTTTAACCATGCACTACAAACCATCCGCTGAGGAAGCTTTTGCCTCGGTTGAATACATCATGCGTGATGTTCAATGGGGTTGGCTGATTCGCTATATGCATACCACCGGCGCCTCGCTGTTTTTTGTGGTGATATATCTACACATGTTCAGAGGCCTGATGTACGGTTCTTACCGTAAGCCGCGTGAACTGGTCTGGATTTTCGGCATGCTTATCTATGTGCTGCTGATGGCAGAAGCCTTTTTGGGCTATATCCTGCCTTGGGGTCAGATGTCGTATTGGGGCGCACAGGTGATTGTTTCCCTGTTCGGGGCGATACCGAAATTTGGCGGCCTGCTGACCGAATGGATTCGTGGTGATTTTTTCATTGCTGATGCAACTTTGAATCGTTTCTTTGCCTTGCATGTTATCGCGGTGCCGCTGATGTTATTGATGCTGGTTGTGCTGCACCTGAGTGCTCTGCATCAGGTGGGTTCTAACAATCCAGATGGGATAGAAATTAAAGACAAAAAAGGTGCGGATGGCATACCACTGGATGGTATACCGTTCCACCCTTACTACACCGTTAAAGATATCTTCGGTGTCGGTGTCTTCTTGTTCATATTCGCCTTCATTATTTTCTTCTCTCCGGAATTAGGCGGTCTGTTCCTCGAACATGACAATTTTGTTCCGGCAGACCCTATGGTCACACCTATTCATATTAAGCCGGTGTGGTACTTCACGCCTTTTTATGCCATTTTACGGGCTATTCCGGATAAGTTGGCGGGTGTGGTTATCATGTTTGCGGCGATTGTTATGCTCTTCCTGCTGCCTTGGCTGGACCGGTCACCGGTAAGGTCTATGCGTTACAAAGGCTGGATCAATAAATTCCTGATGATTATGTTTGCGGTTGCATTCATTCGCTTAGGCATGCTGGGTATGGCAGAAGGGACCATCGCTGAAACTTATGAATCCAGAGTTTGGACCTTCGTTTATTTTGCCTTCTTCGCATTGTTGTGGTTCTTTAGTAAGCATGAAAAGACCAAGCCATTACCAGAGAGGGTAAGCAAATGATGTCCTCAGTTAAAATCAAGACTAATATAGTCATTGTAGCCTTATTGCTGCTGTTTTCTGTCCCTGCGCAGGCAGCCGGCGGCGGTGATTTCAAACAGGTCAATATTAATGTGCACGATAAAAGTGCATTGCAACGGGGCGCGGTACTGTTTGTTAACAATTGCCTGAGCTGCCATGCTGCTTCTTACATGCGTTACAGCCGACTGGGTGAAGATTTAGGACTCAGCGAAGATCAGGTGCGTGAAACTTTCCTGCCGGCAAATGCCAAAATCGGTGATACCATGACAGTCAGCATGACGGCTGAGGAAGCGACCGCATGGTTTGGCAATAAAGCACCGGATTTATCGGTGGTTGGCCGCTCCAAGGGTGCTAACTGGTTGAATGCTTACCTAACTTCATTTTATCAAGATGAGAATGGCGAATGGAATAATACCGTTTTCCCTGATCTTGTAATGCCACATGTGTTTTGGGAACAACAGGGTATCCAGAAAGCCATTTTTAAAGATGAGGAAGATGCTCATGGTTATACCCATAAAGTCTTCAGTCATTTTGAAACTGTCAGCGAGGGTAGCCAATCTGCGGAAGAATACCAGCGCACGATTCACGACCTGGTAACTTATCTAATTTACATGGGTGAGCCTGCCAGAATTCAGCGGGAATCGATGGGTATCTGGGTTTTGTTGTTTCTAGCAATGTTTACCCTAGTAGCCTATATGCTTAAAGTTGAATACTGGAAAGATATTCATTAATACTACCTAGACCCTGCAAGTGATCGTGCTGAGTGAGTGCGAGCACTTGCAGGGTCTAGGTATTACATTATTTGGAAGCCGCACTGTTGTGATATCCTACTCAGTTGCCACGAGGTTGCAGTAATGCTGCGACCTCGAATTTTATTAATCGGGAGAACTGCTCCATGACCACCCTATATACCACTTCAACCGGGCTGGATAGCCACCGGGTTCGCTATGTAATGTCGAAAAAAGGCATCGTTGTCAATCTTATTGATGTGGAAATCGATTTTGAGCAGGCAGCTGACCTTCCCGAACTCAACCCCTATAACGAAACACCGACGCTGGAAGATCGTGATCTCGTACTTTACGGCGCGCGGGTTATTACCGAATATCTTGATGAGCGGTATCCGCACCCGCCCTTAATGCCGGTTGACCCAGTTTCCCGTGCGCGTTTACGCTTGGTGCATTATCGCGTTATGCGCGACTGGTATAGCCTCGCGCGGCAGATAGAAACCGCCAGTCAGAAAAAAGCCGATCAGGCGCGCAAGCAGTTACGCGAGGCCTTAATTGCCGCTAATGAGTTGTTCGCGATCCATCCCTACCTGATGCATACCGAAGTCAGCTTAGTGGATTGTGCCGTAGTGCCCTTGTTGTGGCGCTTGCCGGTTTATCGCATCAATCTGGATAACAAAGCACCAGATGTAGAAGCGTATATGGAAATCATGTTCAATCGTGAGTCCTTCCGTGCCAGCCTGACTGAGGCTGAATTGGAAATGCACGGTATAATTACTTAATATAATCATTTAATAATTCAACTATAACCGGTCCATACAATATGGGCCGGCGATAGCTTTACTTGCTGACGCACTACCCGGTTTGATATGCCAAAACCTGAAATGACAGCCAATCGACCTTACCTATTACGGGCACTGCACCAGTGGATCGTTGATAACGGTATGACCCCGCATTTACTGGTCGATGCCCAAGCCGATGGGGTTGATGTTCCTGCCCAAGTAGTTCAAAACGGTAAAGTTATTCTTAATGTTTCGCCCAATGCAGTTCAGGGGCTAGACCTTGGGAATGAATGGATAATGATGGATGCACGATTTTCGGGCGAACCCCATCAGCTTTCAATTCCTGTAAATGCTGTGATCGCAGTCTACGCTCGCGAAAATGGCCAGGGTATGATGTTTACTGATGAGGCCGATACTCTGCAGCCACCGCCGGAGCCAGATGGCAGCGATTCCCCAGCAAAACCTGCCGGGTCACACCTTAAAGTCGTGAAGCAGGTGATCGTGCTTAGGCAGTGCACCAACAGTAGGCGCTCTTAGGCGAGATATTGATTTGTAGAGTGAATGATAAATTGAGTGGGATCCGCATTGTGATTGCCGAAAAGTTTCATTTGCTATATGGATCAAGAGCTTGTGCTGAGTGAGTGCGAGCACTTGCAAGATTTAGGTAATAAGCGTCGCGCGCACTTCAAAAAGACAAGACAAAGGCATGAGTCTAAAATAAGCTTTGTTTTCCGAGCCTTCGAGCCGGCTACTGGAAAGCTTAATTACACGTCACTGGAATACTGGAATCAAAATAGCTGCTACCAAACGGGCTTCACCGAGAAGTACATTATAAGTTCGACTGGCTGCGTGGGTGTCCATGGTTTCAACACCCACATCGGCGTTTAACCAGTCGAGGTATTGCTTGCGTGATGGGCGCTGCAAGCTATCGCCGGTACCGATAAGCACTACATCCGGGTTGCTAAGCAGAGCGGTTTCAATCAAGGCGTTAGTAATATCTGCAAGACATTTTATCTGTGGCAGTGGGGTGACTTCGCTGCCTGTTAGTAGAAGTGTTTGCTGATAGCATTTATCCCCAATACGAATGCCCTCAGCACTTATGCTGTGGATGGAAAGCAGTTCAGCTGATGTTGGGTGTCGAACAAGATCCATGTGAATCTAGACTGGGATGGCTACCCGGGGTCTGTCCGGATTTCTACGAAACAGGCAAGCAACCTGGCCAATACTTTGTACGAGCTGTGCGTTGCAGGTTTTATCAATCGTTTGCAGCCATTGTTCGCGTTGGGTTTTATCCCCCCGCAATTTGATTTTAATCAGTTCGTGATGTTCCAGTGCCAGCTCAATTTCTGCCATTACATTATCATTCAGGCCTTTATCGGCGACCATAACAACGGGCGTCAATTTATGGCAAAGGCCGCGTAAATAGCGGTTTTGTGATTTATTTAGTTTCATTGCTTACTGTCTCTGGTACTTTTGGGCTATTGGTTATTTTGTATTAAGCGTGTATTTTAACACTATAGCTGTAGTGGTTTTTCATCAAAACAGTAACTCGGGCAGTAAACTTAGCGAATATTCTAAGCAAAGCAGGGGCCACGGAATTTAAAACAATGTAAAATAACGCTATGGCAAGAACCAAAAGCAGCAAACGCTGGCTGAACGAACATTTCGATGATCATTGGGTGAAACAGGCCCAACAGGCAGGCTATCGCTCAAGAGCGGCTTTTAAGCTGATAGAAATTGACCAGAAAGACCAGTTAATTCGTCCTGGCATGGTGGTTGTTGATCTCGGTGCCGCCCCAGGTGGTTGGAGCCAGATTGTGGCCCCGCTGGTAGGTAATAAAGGGCTGGTGTTTGCTCTCGATATTTTGCCAATGCAATCGCTTGCCGGGGTGGAATTTATTCAGGGTGATTTCAGCGGAGATGAATCCTTGCAGCAACTTGAAGAAATGTTGCAAAAATTTGATGTTGGTAATCAAAACAAGAAGGCTGTAGATCTTGTATTATCAGATATGGCCCCCAATATTAGTGGCATGGATGCTATCGATCAGCCGCGTGCTATGCACTTGGCAGAACTGGCAGCTGATTTTGCCATGCAACATTTACGCCCTGGCGGAGATTTTCTAGTAAAAGTCTTCCAAGGGCAGGGTTTTGATGAATATTTACGCGGCTTGCGCGCGGCTTTTGACAAAGTGATCACGCGCAAACCAAAAGCATCTCGGCAACGCAGTCGAGAGGTTTATTTGCTGGCAAAAGGGCGACGCCGGCAAGACTAACTTTATAGAGGTATGTACATTGAACGATCTTGGAAAAAATCTGATTGTCTGGATTATTGTTGGCGCGGTACTGTTGTCGCTGTTTTCGCACTTTACTGAACCACAAGAGCAGGTAGCAGAAAAGTCTTACTCTGAATTTATTAAAGAAGTTCGTGCTAGCCGTGTCAGCAATGTCGTTATTCAAGACAACGGTAGTATGGTCACCATTAGTGGTGAATCGCTAAGTGGGGATAAATTTACAGTCAATGGACCACAGGATTCCGGCTTAGTAGACGAACTGTTGGAAAACAATGTCGAGTTTGTAGCCAAGCCTCCGGAAGAAGGTTCCTTGCTCTGGGATCTGGTGCTCAATATTTTCCCAGTATTACTGCTGATTGGTTTATGGGTTTTCTTTATGCGCCAGATGCAGGGTGGTGGCGGCAAAGGCGGCCCCATGTCATTTGGCAAGTCACGCGCCAAGCTCCAGGGCGAAGATGAAATCAAGGTAACTTTCGAGGATGTTGCCGGTATTGAAGAAGCCAAGGAAGAAGTATCCGAACTGGTAGAGTTCTTGCGCAATCCGGCAAAATTCCAAAAACTGGGTGGGCATATCCCCCGGGGCGTGTTGATGGTTGGCTCACCCGGTACCGGTAAAACCTTATTAGCACGCGCTATCGCCGGCGAAGCCAAAGTTCCGTTTTTCTCGATTTCAGGTTCTGATTTTGTGGAAATGTTCGTTGGTGTGGGTGCCTCGCGAGTTCGAGATATGTTCGAAACCGCTAAAAAACATGCTCCCTGTATTATTTTTATTGATGAAATTGATGCCGT
>QIKG01000091.1 GCA_003232965.1 Oceanospirillales bacterium | reverse complement strand
GATTTGACCCCCGCTTGTTCTGCCATAGTAATTTTGGCCTTATCTTCACCCAAGTGCACTATTTCAATATCGAAGCGATTTTTATCTAATGCCTCTATCACTTGCCTCTCGGCACTTATACATACAGGGCAGCCTGCATGGAAAAAAGTAGCTTTATTCATAGTAATTTCCTTTTAGTTAATATTTATAGTATCGACTCGATACTACAATTCAACTATAACAACCCTCTTTCTGCTTGTCAAGATAGTTATTAGTCGAAACTATATATGCATGCAGAAAACCTTGTTTATAATTTAGTTGAACGATTGAGTGAAATTCTTAGACTAGACTCACGCCAAGCAGGCGGAGCCCAGGAACAAAAAAAGATATTGATTAAGGGTGTAACCGATTTATTACAGAATGTTCTTGGAAAAAACCCAAAAACCACGGTTGTAGTTATAGATGAAGTAAATACCGATAATTGGGGTATAGCAGGCGAGTGCGTGACTGAATTAAGAAAGCGAGCTGAATGAATAATTCGCTTGTTCAAGCGCCGGTTGCGTATTATTGACGCAATAGCTTCCGATCATTTTTTAACTAAAAACAAACCAATACTCTAGTTGTTAAGCTTTCATCATTTACCCAATACCGCTATGCTTAGTTCAGAGTTAATAATAGAGAATCAATAGATGTTGAAACTTACCTTTCGTGAAGCAGTTGAAGATGATTTACCTGAGCTCGTAAAGATGTTGGCTGATGATGACTTGGGCTCACGCAGAGAAGACTCTTCAACACCACTTAATGCCAGATACCTGTCAGCATTCAACGAAATCGTTGCAGACCATAACAACCAATTAATCGTTGCTGAATTAGGCAATGATACAGTTGGCATGTTACAACTTACCTACATTCCCTATTTAACCCATACGGGCTCTTGGCGTTGCCTGGTGGAGGGTGTTAGAGTTCGGAGAGCTGCCCGAGGTCAAGGTATTGGCACACAATTGATTCAATGGGCTATAGAGCAGGCAAAAAACAAAGGCTGCCTGATGATTCAGCTGACATCTGATAAAACCAGGCCCGATGCACTTGAGTTTTATCAATCACTTGGTTTTCGGGCAAGCCATGTAGGTTTCAAGTTAGCATTGGATTAACGTCCTTGGCAAACAAGCGTCAAAACTAAAACTCCATTTCAAGCGTTTTATAGCATAAAGAGGATAATATGAGTAAGCCAGTAATTGCAGATAACAAACCCATTAAAGTAAGTCTATCAAAAGGCGATGAATATTATTTCTGCACTTGCGGCAGATCTAAAAGCCAGCCCTTTTGTGATGGTTCACATGCAGGCACATCTTTTACTCCCAGCGCCTTTGTTTCTGAAGAAGATGGTGAGGCTTATTTGTGTGCCTGCAAGCACACTGGAAATGCCCCTTACTGTGACGGCACACATAAACAATTCAAAGCTGATGAAGTGGGCACAGAAGGACCAGGGGTTTCAGCAAAACCTTCTGACTTACCCGAAGCCAAGGCAACTATTGAAGAGCCTACCGTTGAATTTATTCACCAACTCGCCCGGGAAGGTTTAACCAAACTGGGTCACCATGGCCCAATGACATCCATGGGTGTTCCGCGACACGAACTACCGCATTGGGATGATTTGCAAATAATGACAGCGCAAATGGCCACAAAACCGTTACTGGAAGATGTTGCCGTTGCTACTAAGCTAATCATTGGGCCGGAAGCTAAAAAACCATTGCTATTAAAAATACCTTTGTTTGTTTCAGATATGAGTTTTGGTGCTTTGTCCGAAGAAGCTAAAATTGCATTAGCTAAAGGTGCAGACCTTGCTGGAACAGGCATCTGTTCAGGCGAGGGAGGCATGTTGCCTGAAGAACAAGCAGCAAATCTACGCTATTTTTATGAATACGCCAGTGCCGGCTTCGGCTATCAGGAATCATTACTGAATAAAGTACAGGCCTTCCACTTTAAGGGAGGGCAAGGTGCAAAAACAGGCACAGGGGGTCATCTTCCGGGCAGTAAAAATATCGGTAAAATATCTCAGGTAAGAGGTATTCCAGAGGGGCAACCTGCGGTATCGCCACCCACATTTAAAAACCTTTCCTCGGCAAAAGAATTTAAACACTTTGCCGATCGAGTGAGAGAAATTACCGGCGGCATTCCTATAGGTTTTAAACTCAGCGCAAACCATATTGAAGAGGATATCCAGTTTGCTCTTGATGCCAGTGCGGACTACATCATATTGGATGGTCGCGGTGGTGGTACCGGCGCTGCCCCGGAGATGTTTCGTAATCACATCAGTGTGCCAACCATACCTGCCCTTGCCCGGGCTCGCCGATACCTGGATAAATGTGGTGCCAGTGGTCGGGTAACACTGATTATTACCGGTGGCCTGCGTGTACCCATGGATTTTGTTAAGGCTATGGCACTGGGTGCTGACGGAGTTGCAGTTTCAAATAGCGCCATGCAGGCTATTGGTTGTGTTGCTGCAAGAATTTGCAATACCAATAACTGCCCGGCAGGCATTGCCACTCAAAAAGCCGACTTGCGGCAAAAGTTAAATGTTCAAAAGTCCGCTATTCAGTTACAGAATTTTTTTGGAGCTTCAGTGGAATTGATGCAAGTGATGGCACGAGCGTGTGGGCATAATCATTTAAGCAAATTCAATCACAATGATCTGGCAAGCTGGCATCGTGATATGGCATCGTTATCAGGTGTAGCTTACTCTGGGTTCAAGAATTTACTCGGCGATGATTGATGCCGAAAAAGCTGTAGAGTATGCTTTTCGCTAGCACATCTGTTACAGCAGGTGATTTGATTAGCAGCTAACAAAATAAACCGCATCGAGGACTATTATGCAAGAAATCATCGGAATTAATCATGTTGGAATCAGAGTAGAAACACTGGACCGCGCGCGGGCATTTTATGCACAACTCGGATTTGAATTTATTATTGGCCCGGTTGGCCCAGAGCCAGTAGCCATTATGGAGCACCCATCGGGTGTGATTATAAATTTAATTCTGAATGCTGAACCCGGGATTACTGAAAATATTTTAATGGATGTTAAAACCAAATACCCTGGTTATACGCATATCGCACTAGATGTTAATGATATTTCGGCGGTTGAAAAATCAATAGAAAAATTAGACATCACAATTACTGAAGGCCCTATAACGCTGCCGGATGGCGGCATAATGTTTTTCATTCGTGACCCCGATAAAAATGTAATCGAATTTCATCAGAACCCCTGAAAACAGAGGAGTAAGGGACGGTACCGTAAGGCACCGCCCCGGCGAATCAAAAATGAAAAAAACTATCGGCTGGTTAGCCATAGCATTATCAATATTTTCTCTCGCGCCAAGCATTGTGCCCGGCGCTATGTCATTAATGGGCTTGGCACTGGGCTTGTTTGCTCTGGTATTAGCTGTTTTTTCTGTTTCTAAGGGCAATAAAAAATTCTTTGTCATCACCCTAACTGTGGTCTTGATTGGAATCCTGGTGGCTAATGATATGCTTAGATTATGGGGTTCAATTTCTGGTGTTCCATTGCAATTTAAGTTGGCGACTTATGGGGTTTCGTTATTCGTGCTTAGTGTGTGCAGTATTGCCGCGCTTAGATTATCGCGGAAAACAAAAAAATAGCTGACTATTCCGGCAGGGCTGATAGTTCACCCTTCGCGGGTATGAGTTATATTGCGGTTATTGGTTAAATAAAACCCCTCCTGAACAGGAGGGGTTTGTGGCTATCAATGAATCAACACTCTTCTAAACTAAAAACGGTCGTTGTTCATCACCTTAACCCAAGCCTTAACGAAGTCG
>QIKG01000220.1 GCA_003232965.1 Oceanospirillales bacterium | reverse complement strand
CGTACGGCAAGCAGTGAGTTTCCACCCAAGTCAAAAAAGTTGTCATGAATGCCGGTCTGCGTTATACCCAGTACCGACTCCCAGATGGGCATCAGCTCCATTTCCACAGCATCGCGTGGACTGGAAATACTCACCTTTTCCGTTTGAGCCTCAGGAACGGGCAGGGCTCTTAAGTCTATTTTCCCATTAGCGACCAGAGGGAAAGCAGGTAGCGGGATAAAGTGAGCGGGAATCAGATAATCCGGTAATGATTGTGCGAGATACTCACGCAACATATCAGCCGTTTCGCCACTGCTTTCCGTGTCCAGCGCAGGAATGTAATAAGCAATAAGCCGTTTATCCCCCTCAGGGGATTCCTTCACAGTAACAATATTCCGGTTAACGTGAGGGTGATCGGACAAAAGCGACTGAATTTCATGTAATTCAATCCGGTAACCCCTGATTTTTACCTGTGAATCATTTCTTCCAATAAAACCAATCGTGCCATCTGCCAGGCGGCGAACGACATCACCAGTTTTAAATAGGCGCCCTTCGCCAAACGGGTTACTGGTGAATTTCTCACCGGTTAATTCGGTGTTGTTAATATAACCGCCCGCGACGCCCAAACCACCGATGTATAGTTCACCGGCGACACCCGTTGGAACTGGCTCCTGCCATTTGTCCAGTATATAGAGTTGGGCGTTGGTAATCGGTTTACCAATGGGCACCATTGCGGTTGCTTCAACACTATCCTCAGTAACCGGAGCAGCGGTCTCAATCACATGGTAACAACAGCCAACCGTGGCTTCAGTTGGGCCATAATGATTGATCAATGCCGTATCAGGTGCGTGCTGCTGCCAAAAGGCAAGATGTTGTTTGGTTAGCGGTTCGCCGCCGATAATAAGCGTTTCAACAGCATCCCCCAGTTTTTCTGAGGGGACGATGTGTTGCAACATTTCCAGATGTGTCGGTGTCAGTTTTATGAGACTTAGCGGTCTGCCCAGAGTCAGTTCCCGGTTCGTCATTAATGCCGCAAGCTCTTCAACCTCATTGCCTTCTTTCAGGAAAAAGACGGCTTTGCCAGTGACAAGCGGAAAATATAAGCTGGTGACGGTCAGGTCGAAAGCAATTGAAGAGATGACGGGTGAGCCTGAACCATTGCCAGTATTAAATCGGCTTACCAGCCAGTCGATATAATTGGACAGGCCCCCGTGTAACACCTTAACCCCTTTGGGTTTGCCTGTTGTGCCGGACGTGTAGATAATATAGGCGACATCATCGTTACCGGTAAGCTCGGAAGGCGTCTCAGCATCTCCTTCACACAGGAGCGGATCGTTACCATGAAGATAAAGAACCTGCATCCCGTCAGAGAAATCATGGCTCTCGATATTGGCTAACAATTTTTGTTCGCTAATCAGACCGTTCGCCGAGCTATCACGCAAAATGAAATCCATACGTTCAGTCGGGATTTTTGGGTCCAGAGGGAGATAAGTTGCGCCAGATTTCAAAATACCCAAAATCGCCACTGGCAGGGCAGGTGATCGTTCCAGGTAAATGGCAATGACAGAGCCTCGCCCAAGACCATGAGACAGCAAGTAATTAGCCAAACGGTTTGCCCTTTGATCGAGTTCACGATAGGACAGTTGTTCTGTACCGAAAATGGCCGCTGGCAAATTGGGGGTCTGTTGCGCCTGATCCGCAAACCGCGAATGAACGGGCGTCAGCGCCTTGTCATTGCTTTCACTGGTTGATTGCCTTAACAGAGATCCCCGTTCATTGGTGGGCATGAGTCTCAGCTGTGAAATCCTGGCAGCAGGGTGTTCGATAATATCCTCAAGCAAGGCGATATAGTGCTGCATCAGGGTTTCGATAGTTTTTTTGTAAAACAGGTCTTTATTATATTTAAAGACCAACTTCATTTTTTCACTACCTTCCAGAACATGCATATTGATATCTATCTGCCCTTCTTCACTGGGAAATTCATAAGGCTCGAGAAGAAAATCTCCCCATTTTGCCTGTTGAATGATATCGACTTCCCCGTTTGACAGCGGGGGAGCTTTCTGGAGGGAAAAGCGTGTTTGTATCAATGGTGCCCGGCTGGTGTCCCGTCTGATATTTAATCGTTCGACCAGCAGGGAGAAAGGGTAATCCTGATGCTTTATAGCATTTAGTGAATTATTAGTGACTCGTTTGAGAAAAGCATCAAATTCCGGGTCATCGTCAAAATCTGCACGCATAACCAGCGTATTCAGAAAATAACCCATAACATGATTGAAGCGGCCCCGATTTTGACCCGCAGTCGGCGAGCCCACGAGAATGACTGTTTGCGCGGTATGGCGGTGCAACAATATCTGATAAGCCGCCAGTAAGACATTGTAAAGGGTAGTTTTGTGAGCAGCAGAGAATGTTCTGAGTTGTTTGGTTAAACCAGCAGGCAATGTGGCAGAAGCGGAAGCGCCTTCAAAATGCTGAATCGCTGGTCTTGGTTTGTCGGTATGCAAGTCAAGAAAGGGTAAATCACCTTTTAACTGTTCCTGCCAATATTCCCAGAGTTGATTACCCTGTTCACTTTCAAGCAGTTGCTGTTCCCAGGAAACATAATCGACATAGCTGCTGTCAATCTTTGGCAACACAGGATTTTCCAATCCATCGCCACTGCGGCTGACGGCTGAATAGTATGCTTTTAGGTCAGATAACAAAGTCCAGACCGAAGTGCTGTCACAAACGATGTGGTGCAAGGTAAGCAATAAAATATGATTGTGCTGGTTTGTCCGGGTATTCTTGTTGCAGGAAAATACAACCACCCGCATCAGCGGGTCTGTTTCCAGATCAAAAAGCAACTCATGCATCGCCTGGGTTTGTTTCAATAACGTCTCTTCGTCCCAGTCCTTGGCATCAATCACTTCAAAAGCAGTACGCTGAGATGGCTCGATAATCTGGACAGGGTCCCCGTCTTGCGATACGAAATGGGTACGGAGGGCCGGATGTCTGTCTGTTAATAACTCAAATGCGGTTTGCAATGCATCAAGGTCAAGTTCTGAATAGATTCTAAAGGCGAGCCCGACATTGTAGGCGGAACTTTCCGGGGTGCTTTGATAGATAAACCATAAGGCTTTTTGACCATGAGATAACGGCGCTGAAATAGGACTTACCTGCTCAAAAGGTGTTACGTGTTCTTCGCTGCTTTCGTTAGCATCAGATGCCGTGGTTGTTTCTTCTTCAAACACACTCAATCGAGAGATAATCGTTTGCGTTATTCCCAGGATGCCTGATTCCGAAAGTATCTCGGAAACTTCAATATTTACTTCCAGTTCACGAAGACACCAAGCCTTAAGCTCCATAGACATGATGGAATCAAAACTGTAATGCAGTAATGAGACGTCAAGTTCAAGTGACTTATCAAACGCCAACAGTGCTTTGGCTTTTTCTGCAACCGCCTGATTAATTAAATCAGCGCGATTTTTTTTCGACGCTTTTCTGAAGATGTCTTTAAGTGAATTTTGTGGCGGATTTTCATGGAACTGATCATTAGCCGCAGGGTTAAGCCCTGACAGCGCATCAATAATAGCAGGGACTAACTTGACTTGTTCTGACGTGAGGTTGTCAGATGAATCCAGGGCAGCAAGCAGCTGATTGATTGTTCCCCGATGCCATTGTGTATTATTACTATCCGGCGTTTTTCCCGATGGTGTTGGCAGTGGGACTTTATTGCTATCGTTGAGCCCCCAGTAACGCCTTCTTTGAAATGCGTAAGTCGGTAAAAAAACTTTTTTTCTGCTATCGACTGACTTGCCTTCAAAGCCATGCCAGTCAATTGTCGCTCCCCGTTTAAACA
>QIKG01000082.1 GCA_003232965.1 Oceanospirillales bacterium | reverse complement strand
CCGCTGATGCTATTCTTGAGGCCGCTGATGCCGGTATTCGGGTAATTGTGGCGATTACCGAAGGGATTCCGGTATTGGATATGATTCGTGCTAAAGCGGTGATTTCAGAAATGGAAGGCACTTGGCTAATTGGCCCAAACTGCCCAGGTATTATTACCCCGGGAGAATGTAAAATCGGAATTATGCCCGGTGACATTCACATGCAAGGCAAAGTAGGTGTGGTCTCCCGTTCAGGTACTTTAACTTACGAAGCGGTATACCAGACTACGGTTGTTGGCCTAGGCCAGACCACCTGTATTGGTATTGGTGGCGACCCGATTAACGGCATGAACTTCATCGATTGCCTGCGCCTGTTCCAGGACGACCCGGAAACCGAAGGCATTATTATGGTTGGCGAAATCGGAGGCGATGCTGAAGAGCTAGCGGCTGAATTTATTTCCGATTATGTCACTAAACCAGTAGCCGCCTATGTGGCCGGTGTTACCGCACCTCCGGGCAAACGCATGGGCCATGCCGGCGCTATTATTGCCGGTGGTAAAGGCACCGCTGATGCTAAGTATGCGGCATTGGAAGAAGCTAATGTATCTACAGTACGCTCACCAGCAGACCTAGGCCAGGCAATCCTCGAACGCCTGTCTTAAGCACGCGTGGGCATAAATGCCCACCCTACCGTTGGGTTTGGTGGCAATATTACCTGTGGCGTGGGCATTTATGCCCACGCGTAAAAGCTAGCCAAGCTGGGTTATTTGTTCTTATCCCGCCAGCCGGAGGTGATTGGATAACGCCGGTCGCGACCGAAAGCCCGGGCGGTAATGCGCACGCCGGGGGCTGCCTGGCGGCGTTTGTATTCATTGATTAATACCATTGCTGCGACCCGTTCAACGGTGGCCGGGTCAAAGCCTTGGGCTACAATTTCTTTGACTGAACGGTCTTGTTCTACATATTGCTCAAGGATCGCATCTAAAACCGGATATGGCGGCAGTGAATCTTCATCTTTCTGATCCGGTGCCAACTCTGCCGAAGGTGGCCGATCGATAACCGCCTGCGGGATTGCCGGACTGACGCTGTTGCGAAAGTTGCAAAGCTCAATCACCAGCGTTTTAGCGCAGTCTTTAATGGGTGCGAAACCGCCTGCCATATCACCATAAATAGTTGAATAACCAACCGCAAGTTCACTCTTATTGCCAGTGCTGAGCGGCAGCCAACCAAACTTGTTTGATAGCGCCATAACAATAACTCCCCGGCAGCGCGCCTGGATGTTTTCTTCGGTAATATCTGCCGCTTGACCTGTAAATGCCTGATCCAGTGAATCTAAAAATGCGCGGAAGGAGGGTTCAATTGAAATCGTCCGGTGGTCAATGCCAAGCATGACCGACTGTTCAGTCGCAAGATCCATGCTGAGCTGGCTGGTATGCCGTGAAGGCATCATAATGGTGTGAACATTCTCTGCACCGAGGGCATCGTGAGCAAGGATTAGAGTCAGCGCGGAGTCTATCCCCCCGGATAAACCCAACACCACTTCACTGAAGCCATTTTTATGTACATAATCGCGTAGACCAGTCACCAGAACCCGGTAAATTTCTTCCAACTCAGCTAACTTAGTCTCTGGCCAGTCGGCTTGTAAGCCGGATTTATCCAACTGACAATAGAGCAATGAGTCTTCACATAAGGGGCCGCTTGCTATCAGCTCACCCTCGGCATTGATTAACATGCTGCGACCATCAAATACCAGCTCGTCTTGACCACCGCTAGTGTTGAGATAGATCATCGGACGGTTAGTTTCCTGGCAGCGCTCACCCATGTCATTTAGCCGGTGTGGAAATTTCCCACGCGCATAGGGTGAGGCATTGGCTACCAGCAGTAGTTCGGCACCAGCATCTACACAGGCGTGAACCACCTGCGGATCCCAGCTGTCTTCACAAATCAGTAAGCCAAGCTTATACCCCTTGATATCGATGACCAGAGGATGGTTTCCCTGCTGGAAATATCGGTGTTCATCAAACACTAAATAATTGGGCAGGCGCTGTTTTTGGTAGGTGGCGCGAATACTACCTGCAGATATCCAGCTGAGACAATTAAACCGTTGTCCTGAGCGGCTACTCGGGTGGCCGATAATGACATCAATAGTGTTTGTTTCCGCGGCAAGCTGTTTTAAGGCAGCTTCTGCAGCCTCAAGAAAACCTGGTCGTAGCAGCAGATCTTCCGGTGGGTAACCGCTTAGACTGAGTTCTGGGAAAAAGATCAAGTCAGCACCGTTTGTTGCGGCTTCAGCGATTAATTTCCGTGATAGCGCAAGGTTGTTGTCTATATCACCAACCGCAAAATTAAATTGTGCTAGGGCTATTTTTAGCATATAAAATAAATGATTGAACCAAGATTGAACTAAAGATGGAATGATACCTCAAAACGATGAGCCATTCTTTATCTACAACAGCTGCAAAACTTACAGTGATCAGGGATGACCTTTTAAGCCTGTTATTATTACTGAAAGAGGCTACACTGAACTGGTTGAAAAGGCTCTGGTGATCAAACTAATAGAGGCAAACGCTATGATCCACGATTCAATATTAACAACAATTGGTAACACCCCGGTGGTACGAATTAATCGCTTGGCACCGGTGCATGTTGATTTATTTGTCAAAATTGAAGCATTTAATCCAATGGCATCAGTAAAAGACCGATTGGCATTTGCTATTATTCAAGATGCTGAAGATCGCGGACTTTTACGCCCCGGGCAAACTGTAATTGAAGCCACCTCAGGAAATACCGGTATTGCCCTGGCAATGGTTTGTGCTGCAAAAGGCTATCAGTTTGTGGCAGTAATGGCGGAGTCTTTTTCTGTGGAACGCCGTTCGTTAATGCGTTTTATGGGTGCAAAAGTGGTTCTTACACCTGCTGCCGAGCGAGCGACAGGTATGTTAAAGGTGGCAGAGGAGTTAGCCGAAGCCAATGGCTGGTTTTTGGCCAACCAGTTTAACAATGAGGCTAATCCAGCCTATCACCGTAATACCACGGCCCCGGAAATACTACGCGATTTTGCCAACCAACGGCTCGACTACTTTGTATCGGGTTGGGGTACCGGCGGCACTATCACCGGTACTGGCGAAGTGCTCAAAGCGGCAAGACCTGATATTAAGGTGATTACCTGTGACCCCACAGTTGCCCCGGTACTTTCCGGTGGTGATTGGCAGCCACATAAAATCCAAGGCTGGACCCCCAACTTTGTACCCTCGATTTTAAATAAAGATATTTGTGATGACACGGTATATATTGATGATGAACTTGCTATCGCGACATCCCGTGAGTTGGCAACTGAAGAAGGAATATTTTGCGGAATTTCGGCCGGTGCTACCTTGGCGGCGGCTATTAAAGTGGCATATACGGCTCCCAGCGGTTCCAGTATTCTCGCCATGCTCCCAGATACAGGCGAGCGTTACCTGAGCACACCGTTATTTGAAGGCATTCCGGAAGGTTCTGATGATGAGCTACTCGAAAGCCTGAATCCCTAAGTTTCGCGCGTAGGCATAAATACCCCGTTTATTGGTAGGGTGGGCATTTATGCCCACGCGCAATATGAAATATATTAATTGAGTATGTTTGATAATACCAAGAGGTGGGTTAGCAGCATCAGAGTATTCCGAGGTTTTTGGTAGGGTGGGCATTCATGCCCACGCGCAATATGAAACATATTAATTGAACATGTTTGATAGTACCAAGAGGTGGGTTTGCAGCATCAGAGTATTGCGGTTTTTTGGTAGATACTCTGTTAAACCGCAAGTCTAAATCATATGATTATTATAGAATTTCTCTATACCTAGTCACTTTCTGGTAGACGGTAGAAGCG
>QIKG01000310.1 GCA_003232965.1 Oceanospirillales bacterium | reverse complement strand
TAGATGATGCTAATGTAGCGCGTTTTTCCACATTGGTTCGGGAAATGTCAGAAAAGGTTCAATTCCTGTTTGTATCCCATAATAAAATCACTATGGAAATGGCGTATCAACTGTGTGGTGTAACCATGCGTGAAGCGGGTGTATCGCGACTGGTTTCTGTTGATATCGAAGAAGCCACCCGATATGCTCAGGACTCTGCACAAACCAATGGTAAAGATTAGGAATAAGGCATGAATATGGATATGCAAACTTTCAGGCTGGCATTGATTGCGATTGGCGCAGTTATTTTTGTAATTGTGCTGATGATTAGCAAAAGTGATAAGCGCAAACAAAAAAACAGCAAACGGCGATTTGAAAAAAACCAGCCTGATGTCAGCGTAAATCCAACGGCTGAAGAGGTCGCCGAGGAAGCATTCGACAGTGAACAAGAAGAACTTGGTATTCAACAGGAACTCGAAGCACTGAAAGGTATGGAGGTAATGATTGCGGCTGATAAGCAACCTTCAGCCCCAGTCGCTGTGGTGCAGGAAGAGGCTTCCTCTGAAGCAGAAGCGCTACCTGAGGCAGTTGCAGCAGCTCCAGCAGTTAACAGCACTCGCCAAGAAGTTGAAGAGAAAAAGGCAGCCAAAGGCCCACGCCCTGATATGGTTATAACGCTCTACCTGCAGTCACTGGGTAAGCAACGGATTCATGGTGCTGCATTATTAGAGGCCACGGTAAAAACCGGCCTGGTGTTCGGTAATATGCGTTTGTTTCACCGGGTTCCCGAGGGCAGTAAGCAATCGCTTTTTAGTCTTGCCAATGGCTTAAAGCCCGGAACTTTCGACCCGACCACCTGGGGTACTTTTGAAACCCCGATGCTGACCTTGTTTTATTCTCTGCCAGCGTCTTTTGAAGGCCTTGCAGCCTGGGAATCGATGCTTGCCACGGCAAACCGGCTAGCTTCTTTGCTTGACCTTGCGGTGCTGGATAATCAGCAAATGCCTTTGAATCGCGAAAGAGTCGGTGAAATTCGTGAGCAGTTACGCCTTTATGATCGCAACCACCCCAAGTAAATATGACGGCTGAACTCGAACGCATCCACAGCCTGCGCGAACAATTGCAGGAGCACAATTACCGTTACTATGTTCTGGATGAACCCAGTGTGCCGGATGCCGAATACGATCGGCTGATGCACGAATTGCGGGCGCTCGAACTACAGCACCCAGAGTCTGTCACCCCGGATTCACCTACCCAGCGGGTCGGTGCTGCACCCTCGGGTACATTGACTTCAATTAAGCATAAAGTTCCCATGCTTTCCCTTAGTGATGTGTTTGTTGATTCCGAAGTTGAAGACTTTGACCGTCGTGTCCGTAAACTGCTTGATGCAGATCAGCTTGTCTATGCGGCTGAACCGAAAATGGATGGTCTGGCGGTCAGTCTGACCTATATTGATGGGCGTTTGTTGCAGGCGGCTACCCGTGGTGATGGCAGTAGGGGCGAGAATGTCACCGCTAATGTGCGTACTATTGAAGCTATCCCATTACGCTTGCGCGGCAGTGATTACCCACCTGAACTCGAAGTCAGAGGTGAGGTATATATGCCGCGTGACGGCTTTAATACCTATAACCTGAAAGCCAGGCAGAAGGGAGAAAAAACACTCGCCAATCCACGCAATGGCGCTGCTGGCAGCTTACGGCAACTGGACCCTGCAATCACCGCAAAACGGCCGTTGGCATTCTTCGCCTATTCTGCAATTACCCGAGAGGGCCTGCCCGACACCCAGTTTGAAGTATTACAGTGTTTGCGTGACTGGGGCTTTCCTGTGAACCCGGAAGTCCAAAAGGTAACAGGTTTTGATGGCTGCACGGCGTTTTATCATTACCTTGAAGACCTGCGCCCCAGATTAAATTACGATATCGATGGGGTTGTGTATAAAGTTGACAGTTTTGATGCTCAGGATGAGCTGGGTTTTGTTGCCCGCGCACCGCGCTGGGCTGTTGCGCGCAAGTTTCCCGCCGAAGAAGAAATCACCCGCTTAATCGCTATTGATGTACAGGTTGGCAGAACCGGGGCTATCACACCGGTGGCTAGGCTCGAAGCAGTATCCGTTGCCGGTGTAACAGTAACCAATGCAACCCTGCATAATCAGGGAGAAATTCAGCGCAAAGATGTACGCCCGGGCGATTGGGTAGTTATTCGTCGCGCCGGTGATGTGATACCCGAAGTAGTGCGTTCCTTGCCGGAGCGTCGGCAGAAAAACTTACCAGAATGGCAGTTCCCGAAGTCTTGCCCGGTTTGTGGCTCAGCTATTGAAAAAATTGAAGGTGAATCAATCGCCCGTTGCAGCGGTGGTTTGTTCTGCCCGGCGCAGCGTAAACAAAGCATTCGCCATTTCGCTACCCGCAAAGCTCTGGATATTGAGGGCTTAGGCGACAAATTGGTCGATATGCTGGTGGATGCCGGATTGCTGGATTCAGTGGCTGACCTATTTAAACTTAAACTTGAAGATATCGCTTCACTGGAACGCATGGGTGAAAAATCGGCTACCAATTTGCTCGAACAATTGGAGAAAAGTAAGGATGTGTCACTAGCTCGGCTTTTGTATGCATTAGGAATCCGTGAAGTAGGGGAGGTCACCGCTGCTTCGCTCGCAGAAGTATTTGGTAGCCTGGATGCATTGGCAAGGGCCGGTTTAGATGACTTAATTGCAGTTCAGGATGTTGGCCCCATTGTTGCTGAGCATGTTTATCAGTTCTTCCGCGAAGAACATAATCAGGCTGTGATCGATGCACTTGTGACTGCCGGGGTTACACCTCCTCCAGTCGAAGTGATAAGCAGAGACGGCCCCCTGGAGGGGCAGGTATGGGTACTTACCGGAGCTTTAACTTACCCCCGCAGCAAAGCGAAAAAATGGCTTGAAAGTCTTGGCGCTAAGGTAACGGGTAGTGTTTCTAAAAAGACCACAGTACTGTTAGCGGGAGAATCAGCGGGTTCAAAACTAACAAAAGCAGAAAAGCTAGGAGTAGCTGTGATGGATGGTGAAGCGTTTGCGCAGCTGCTGAAAAGTCACGGCATTGATTAACGGCTTAAAACGGAAGCTAAGTTTTAGTTTATATCCAGTCGTAATAAAGGTGCGGGTAGATTTTCCGTAGCGATCAATAAATATTTTCCATTCCGACTGAAGGCAATGGCTTCTTCTTGCGCCAACGAGTCCGTGTTATAAGTTATGGCTTTACCGTTGAGCGCATCTAATACGCTCATTCCTGCTGCGCGCTTAAAAAGCATCGTCATTTTATAAGTTTGCAAGGCAATCAGTGAACCATCCGCCGATATATCCATAGCGGTGGCTTGGTCCGACCAGCGGCCGTGATCAGGGTCGGCAATAATATCGGCCTGAGTATGGTCGGGTATGGAATCCACTTCACCAACAAACTCCAGTTCAGCTGATTGCCGAGCAAAAGCATGCGCAATAGAAATTCGATACAAGCGTGCAGGGTGGTCGCGTTTACTCAGCAGGTAAATGCTTTCGTCCACAGGATCAACAGCCACAGACTCGCTGTCGCGGGGGCCGTCCGGGTAAGTTAATTGTAGGCTATGGACAATGGCTGAACTGGAATGCGTGGTTTCAGGTTCTGGTAGAAAATGCAGCTGAATACTTTCGCGCTTGGAAAAATTATCCCCAATATCACCGATAAGCAGCCAGGGCCGCTGCCGATATTGAAAAGCCGCCATATCTTCCCAGTCGTTATTATCGCCCCCGGTTAACTCAACACGCCTATGCAAACTGCCATCTTCAGAAATTAAAAACACCCGGCTGCCGTGTTTGCCATCGTTATGTACCCACCAGTTCCCAGGAGCGTAGTTAGACGCCGCCAG
>QIKG01000083.1 GCA_003232965.1 Oceanospirillales bacterium | reverse complement strand
AGCACAAGGATCAGCGATCAATACTGGTTTCTACAACCTAGTAACAGGTAGTGATACCGATCCTGACTTGAGCGATAACGATGCTTGTACCGGCCTGCCTGATCCAGCAATTAATCTGGCGAAGACAGTGAACGGCCCGGCTATTCGCGGCCCTGGTGGTATTTATACTGTGATCTATACAATCACTGCTACTAATACTACTGATGGTGTTGGTACCTACGATATAGTAGATACCTTCACTCCTGGCGTTGGTATTACACTCAATACTGCAGAAATTGCATACGCGGGTGGAGAAACCCAGACCGGTACAATTGCCTCACCATTCAGTAGCGGTGATACCGTTGTTACAGGCGAGCAGATCGGTGCAAATGCGATGGAGTCATGGACCGTAACAGCGACATTTACCATCGACCTGGCGCAGGTCACAGTAGAAGGTAATGATTGTGATGCGAACAACGCGGGTGGTAGTAATACCGGCTTCACTAACAATGTCAGTGGTAGTTCGTCTGATAGTGACTTGACGGACAACACCGCGTGCACACCGTTTGATCCGCCAACTGTCAGTCTGGATAAGAGTGCGGATGTCTCGGTATACAACATTGTAGGCGATATCATTAACTATACCTATGTGATTACCAATACCGGTCCTGATACACTTGATCCTGGCTTGGCCTCGGTCAATGATGATCAAATTGGAGTGGTTTGTCCGCTACCGACACCATTACCACCAAATGGTACGGTGACCTGTACGGCCCAGCATGTAGTAACCCAGCAGGATATCACTAATGGGTCATTGACCAACGTAGCGATTGCAATGGTTGATGATGTTGAGTCCAATGCAGATACTGTTACGGTTACAAGTCGTCCACTGTTACCACCGGTGAATGTGAATACACTAAGCTGGCATGGGTTATTAGCTCTTACATTGTTGATGATGGGCTTCGGTTGGCATCAACGCAGACGTTACTTTTAAAAGGAAGCTGCTAGGTTCTGGTGTTATTGAACTAGTAATATGAAATGGATGAGACCCGGCTATCGTCGGGTCTTTTTTTTGGTGCGCCAGGCATGGCGCTGTTCCGGTCCACTGTGGTGGTGACTGGATGACTTGGCGGTGAAAGTCCGCTACCGGCCCGACAAGGGGAACGGTTAGCCGAACGGCAAGGGTGTCCACCGCGAGGTGGAATCTGAAGGAAGCTGAAGGCAAAGCACTGGCTCGACGAACAGAAATCGCATATGAGGCGGTCACAGTGGGTGAGAAGTCCAATATCTTCAAAGCCCGGTTCTTGTACGGAAACTGTGGACGTAAATGCGGCGGGTATAAGTGTGAAGGTCACGTGCATTACCCTGGGAGCTCTGATGATTTGCCATTGGCTACCACTATCGTAAGGTGGTGGGATGGATTATCAGAAGTCAGCAGAGGCCATAGTAGGTTATTAACCGATAACTGAAGGGCTGAACATGTAAGACGGATTGGGAAACTTTAACCTCGATGATCATAGCAGTTGCAGATAGAAGTACTGAAAAGCACTTTCTTGCTGGGAAAGGTAGCGGGCGGTATCCGCAAGAATACCCGGTCAAGGCAACAAGGATCACGGCGGTTGAGGCCAACTCCCATGAGATGAGGGGCCGACATGGAACTGATGTCGGCGGTACTGGAACGAGGCAACATGATGCGGGCCTATGAACGGGTGCTCCGAAATAAGGGAGCGCCGGGCATAGATGGCATGATGGTGGGGGATTTAAAAGCCTACCTGAAGGCGAACTGGCCTGAGATCAAGGAGCAGTTGCAGGAAGGTCGATATTCTCCTTTGGCGGTGCGCAAGGTAGAGATACCCAAGCCCGGTGGTGGGAAGCGCATGTTGGGGATACCCACTGTGCAAGATCGACTTATCCAGCAAGCCCTGCATCAGGTTCTGAGTCCTGTGTTTGAAGAGACGTTCTCGAACCACAGCTACGGCTTTCGACCGGGCAGGAGTGCCGCGCAAGCGGTACGACAGGCGCGCAGCTACATTGAAGAAGGCCGGCGCTGGGTAGTGGATACCGATCTGGAGAAGTTCTTTGACCGGGTCAACCATGACATTCTGATGTCGCGGGTGGCGCGTCAGGTCAAAGACAAGCGGGTACTTAAACTGATCCGTAGTTATCTTCGGGCTGGCATGATGGAAGGCGGGGTTGTGACAACCCGGAGCGAGGGTACGCCGCAAGGCGGGCCTTTATCTCCACTGCTGTCGAATATCCTGCTGACCGATCTGGATCTGGAACTGGAGGAGCGGCGGGGTCACCGCTTCTGCCGGTATGCTGATGACTGCAATATCTATGTCAGAAGCAGACGGGCGGGAGAGCGGGTACTGGCCTCGATGACTCGATTCTTGGAAACGCAACTTAAGTTGCGGGTCAATCAGGAAAAGAGTGCTGTAGATCGACCTTGGAAGCGAGTCTTCCTGGGTTATTCTGTATGCCAGCGGAAATATAATGTGCGTCTCAGAGTGGCCAGAAAGTCAATACAACGACTCAAAGCCAAGCTTAAGATGCTGTTCCGGTCTGGCAGAGGTCGCTCCATCTGGACGACCATTGCTGCTCTGACTCCGAAGCTTCGGGGTTGGGTAAATTACTTCCGTTATGCGGGAGTTAAAGGTATCTTCGAGGAACTGGACGGCTGGATACGCCGTCATCTGAGAAAGATATTGTGGCGGCAATGGAAACGTCCGTCGCCTCGGGCCAAGAGGCTGATACGGTTGGGATTATCTGAGGAAAGAGCGTGGCTGAGTGCTACCAACGGGCGTGGCCCGTGGTGGAACTCGGGTGCTTCGCACTTGAATCAGGCCTTGCCGTTGAAGTTCTTTGCTCGTCTTGGTCTGGTATCGCTGATGGATCAATACCATCGGCTCAACAGTGTTACATGAACCGCCGTGGTACGGAACCGTATGCCCGGTGGTGTGGGAGGACGGCGGGAGTAATCCCGCCTCCTACCCGATCTTTGGAAAAGGTGCTTGAGCTAATGGTATTTGCTGTCAGGCCGGATATCTGCGAGAGTTAGTGTTTCTAATTGTTTATACGAGTGGAGAGCAGAGTAATGAAGTTAAGCAATGTTTTTGTAGTTATTTATTATGACATTCAGCCTTTCACTGGTATCTTGTAAGTAAGAAGAAGGCCCAATGGAAAAAATGGGTAAGAGCATTGATAAGGCCGCTCATGAAGTTGATAAAGATGTTAAAAAAGTGGCTAAGAAAGTTGAGGGTGGTGGCTAGTAGATTGAAATAGAGGTAGTGCTTTAATGTATTATCACCGATAGCAGGCATTAAAAAACCCAGCATTTGCCGGGTTTTTTAATACGATAAATAAATCACTAACGTTTCATAAAGTTGAAGAACTCATCATTGGTTTTAGTGGCTTTCATCTTATCCAATACAAATTCAATCGCCTGGATTTCATCCATGGGATGCAGTACTTTGCGTAGAATCCATACTTTTTGGATCAGATCCTGGTCGATCATTAGTTCTTCACGACGGGTGCCGGATTTGTTAATATCGATAGCTGGAAATACGCGTTTTTCTGAAATGCGCCGGCTCAGGTGTACTTCCATGTTGCCCGTACCTTTGAATTCTTCATAGATAACTTCATCCATGCGCGAACCGGTATCGACTAATGCTGTTGCAATAATGGTCAACGAACCACCTTCCACTACATTTCTTGCAGCACCGAAAAAGCGTTTTGGGCGTTGCAAGGCGTTAGCATCTACACCACCGGTGAGAACCTTGCCAGATGATGGTGCCACCGTGTTATAGGCACGCGCCAGACGGGTGATGGAATCCAGTAGGATCACTACATCGTGTTTATGCTCAACCAGGCGCTTAGCGCGCTCAATCACCATTTCGGCTACCTGTACATGACGGGTTGCTGGCTCATCAAAAGTTGAGGAAATAACCTCGGCATCCACTGAGCGCATCATTTCTGTAACTTCTTCCGGACGCTCGTCAATCAGCAGTATAAACATTTTACAATCGGGGCTATTAGCACGGATGCTAGCGGCGATGTTTTGCAGCATTAATGTTTTACCGGCTTTTGGCGGTGAAACCACCAAGCCGCGCTGGCCCTTACCAATGGGTGACATTAAATCAATAATGCGTGAAGTGATATCTTCAGTCGAACCGTTTCCGCGTTCCAGAATTAACTGCTTACGCGGGAATTCAGGGGTCAGGTTCTCAAACAGAACTTTGTGTTTGGCTTTATCAGGTGTTTCATAGTTCAGTTTTTCAACCTTGAGCAGGGCGAAATAACGCTCGCTGTCTTTAGGTGGCCTGATTTTGCCTTCGAGCATATCGCCGGTACGCAAGGAAAAGCGTCTGATTTGGCTCGGGGACACATAGATATCATCCGGGCCTGCGAGATAAGAACTAGAGGGCCCGCGCAGGAAGCCGAAGCCATCCTGCAGGATTTCAAGCACCCCATCGCCATAAATGTCGTCGCCTTTACGCGCGATTTTTTTAAGGATATTAAAAATAATGTCCTGTTTACGGGATCGGCCAACATTGTCAATGCCAATTTCAGTGGCGATTTCAAATAGTTCAGAGATGGATTTTTGCTTTAGATCAGATAGATTCATGAAGTTGTTTGTTTAAGTTGATTATAGGTTTAAGTTGAGGCCGATTGAAAATCAGGCGCAATTGGGGGTAAATTGTTTTATTTAACTATATTTTTTTTGGGTGGTTTTGAAGCAAATCCGGCGGGTCCGCCAAGAAGATAGGTCAATTTAACACAGTTGTTGGGTCACAGTCCAGAAAAACTGATTAAATATAAGCCCCCGTAATTAACGGAGGCTTATATTAGGTGAGTTTATAGTGGGTTAAGAATCGATTTAGCTTAGACAGCGGCTTCGATAAATTCTTTTAACTGACCCTTGGTAGCCGCACCAACGCGGGTAGAATGGACTTCGCCATCTTTAAAGATCATCAGTGTTGGAATGCCACGGATGCCGTATTTTTGGGCAATGGCGGCATTAGTATCGACATCTACTTTGGTAATAGTGATCTTGTCACCAAAGTCAGTGGCAAGTTCTTCCAGTACCGGCGCGATCATTTTGCAGGGTCCACACCATTCCGCCCAATAGTCTACAAGCACCGGGCCATTCGCGCCCAGGACTTCAGAATCAAATTCACTTTCAGTAATATTCTTGATATTTTCGCTCACAGAGTTCTCCTGCTGTATCATTGGCCGGTGGCGTATTTAAGACGCCGAGTATTTAGTGCCGGTTTGTTTAGTATAATTGACCTGCAGATGGGAAGTTTTCTTCCCACAGGTAATAATTTCTACCTACTAATATCGTGGTCAGTGAAGTGAAAATCAAGTGTTTTTAATAAAACTTCTCTGTATCTAATAATTATAGTGATTCAAACGGGCTGCTAGGCGCAGTCGGGTTGGTCCTGAGAATGAGAAAAATATGAGCAGTAACCCTTTATCTGATGTTCGTTTCGATAGCCTTGACCTGCAGCCGGAAATTCTAGCAGGTGTAAAAGACGCAGGATTTGAGTTTTGTACGCCAATCCAGGCAGGCACATTACCTATAGCTCTAGCGGGCAAAGATGTAGCCGGGCAGGCACAGACAGGAACCGGTAAAACGGCAGCCTTTTTGCTGGCGACTTTTCATAAGCTATTAGCGGCACCTGCAGTGGAGTCTGAAGCAGGTAAGCCGCATAAAATTCGTGCATTAATGATTGCACCCACGCGTGAGTTGGCTTTGCAAATCCACCATGACGCAGTTATTCTGGGAAAGCACACTGGTTTAACTTTCGGCTTGGCCTATGGCGGGGTTGATTATGAAAAACAACGCACTGCACTGCAATCCGGTTTTGATATTCTGATCGGCACGCCGGGTCGGGTCATCGATTTCGCCAAACAGGGAGTTTACTCCCTCGCTGGAGTCGAGGTTATGGTGCTGGATGAAGCCGACCGTATGTTCGACCTAGGTTTTATTGATGATATTCGTTTTATTCTACGCCGGTTGCCAAAGCCAGATCGTCGACAAAGCCTGATGTTCTCAGCCACTCTTGGCTTACGACTACATGAACGACCCGGAAATGATAGTCATTGAGGGCGAGAAAGTCACTGCAGATAATGTTGTGCAGTCGGTTATTTATCCAGCGAATTCGGAAAAATTACAATTATTGGTACATCTGCTAAATGAGATGGAAGATAATTCACATGTGATGGTCTTCAGCAATACCCGGTCCGGCGCCGACTTGGTTGATCGCACCCTGCGCGCCAATGGTTTTAGTTCTGGGGTAATGTTTTAGTTCTGGGGTAATATCCGGCCGAGTACACCAGCGCAAACGCCAAACCCTGCTACGCCAGTTTCATGATGGCGAATTGAAAATATTGGCTGCCACAGATGTCGCTGCCCGTGGTTTGCATATTCCCGATGTAACCCATGTGATTAATTTTGACCTGCCGCAGATCGCCGCAGATTATGTGCATCGGGTAGGGCGGACTGCTCGCTTAGGTGCCAAGGGCGATGCGATTAGTTTTGCCTGTGAGAATTCTGCTATCTATTTGCCGGATATCGAAAAATTGATTGGTTATCGAATCCCGATGAATCAGGTTGATACCACTAATCTACCCAGAGTCACCATTCCCCCAGCACCACCACGCAAGCCCCGTCCGCATGGAAAATCCGGAA
>QIKG01000240.1 GCA_003232965.1 Oceanospirillales bacterium | reverse complement strand
CACCCCTGCCCTCATAGATAATGGTAAAATAAACTCTCAAAGCTGTTGAACTTCAGTAAATCCTGATAGTCTACTGCACATCGAATCAATAAGAATGATGGAACACTTGGTATTTTGATCTCTCCTAAACGACTAGCTTACTTATTAATTGTATTGATTGCGCTGCAGTCAGTTACCGTCGTGGCTGAAGATGACCATAAGGCACATCAAAACGGTGATCAGCACCTGCAGCTTGATAAAGACCATGAGCACCAGGAGCCTGCTGAGACAGATACCGACGATGCAATCTCAACAATTGCACAAGGTGGCGATTTAGACTGTCATCACTGCTGTCACTGTCATAGCCCTACTCAACTCGAATTTCTTTCGAACAGTAATAATTTCAATTACGCCAAGGTATTCGGGCTTCCTTCCGATTATCTGTTTAACTATATATCCAAGCCTTTTTCTCCCGCACTACGCCCCCCAATCGTTTAACTACAAACTTACTACAAACTTAAGCTGTAACAGTCGATTTTATCGACTTAGCGGTTTATCCGTTCGTTTGTGTAAAGGATTTAGTGATTTTATTCACTGAAACCCGAGCGCTATTATCCAAATCGCAGCCCTTTCAGAGGGAATACTGTGAAATATGGAACTGAACGCACTGTAGGTATCAACAAACACACTATTAACCGCCCTTTGTGGCATGTGATTCAAGTTAGTGGGAACGATTTTATGATTAGGCATATTTTTAGAAGATTTATAGGTTTTACGAGCTTTACGCTACTCGGCCTGTGTGCGCCAGCTTTGGTATTTGCGCAGGCGGATAATTTTAACTGGGATAGCTGGATACTTACCCAGGTTGAACAGCACCCGGATATTGTTGCTGCCCGGGAACAAATGAACGCGACTTATTCACTGGCAGAGGCGCGCGAACGACCTTTGTATAACCCCGAGCTAGATACCGAGTATGAACGCGAGGGTGACAGTAATAATTATCGAGTGGGCTTAAATCAGACGCTGGATATCTGGGGCAAACGCAACACCAGAAAACAGCAGGCGGGCTTCAGTCGAGTTGCCGCTCAGCAGCAATATAAATTTGCCATTCAGCAGAAAATAGCTGAATCATTACAAGCGCTAATAGAGTGGCAGGCTGCCAGTAGGCAATCTGAACTGGCGCTGCAGCAGGAAACGCAGATGGAGACCCTAATCTCCCTGGTAACCGATCGCCAACTTGCTGGGGACTTGGGTCAGGTTGATGCTGAGCTTACCTTGCTAAGTTTTTCACAGAGGTTGAATGCTGCAGCGCAGGCACAGTCTAGGCTTAGGCAGATGGAAGCGCGACTGCGTGAGTTACTCCCGGACTGGGGTGCAAACTTTAGGGAATTACCTAGCGAAATACCGGAAAACTTGTGGCTAACTGATAAAGATTTCAGCAATAGCCCAGAGCAAACCGAGCAATGGTTAAACTCACATAATGCAGTGGTTGCAGCCAGGGCTGAATGGGAGCTGTTACAACAGAGTGCCCAGCTTGCTAATCTGGAAACCAAAGCTGAGCCCACCATTGGTCTGAATGCGGGTAAGTCTGGGGGCGATAATGTGGTCGCGCTGAACTTCTCAATTCCCTTGCATATCCGCAATAACTTTAACGCTGAGGCAAGAGCTGCTAACCAGGAAGCCCTGGCTGCAGAATCGCAGTACATTGCGACCAAGCGGCGCCAACAGTATTCAATAGAGGCCAGTCAAGCTTCCTTACAGGAATTCCAAAAACGATATCAACGCTGGCAAAGCTTGATGCAAGGCCGCGGAGAACGCAGTGGCAGCCTACTGGAAATACAGTGGCAAAGTGGTGATCTAAGCACCACAGAATACCTGCTTGCCTTGCAACAACGGAACGAGGGACTGGCCGCTGGAATTGAACTGGGCACACAGTTTTATCTAGCCCGGATCGACTGGTTGTTACAAACCGGCCAACTCAAAACTACTTTGCAGCAACTAACCCAATAATTAGGCTATAACTATGAATATTACATTAAAAACATTTTTACTTGCGTTGCTGTTAGCCACTACTAACCTGGCTTATAGCGTTGAGGGCAAAGACGAACACGAGCATTCCGAAACCGAAGAAGCTACCACTGAGGATACACATCAGGATGATGGCGATGCGCATGATGAGCACGGTGAATCTTCTGAATCCGCTGCTGTGAGTTTGACCACCAAACAGTTATCTTTGGCAGACATCAAAGTCGAAGTGCTGGATGCCAGACCGATGGATTACCGGGTTTATGCGCCGGGAGAAATTAAAGCCAATGGCTATACCAGTTACTTAGTCTCACCTCGGGTGGATTCGGTAGTGCTTAGGCGCCATGTGGCTTTGGGTGACCATGTTGAAAAAGGTCAGGCTCTTGTAAGCCTTTTTAGTGAATCTGTAGCTGAAGCCCAGGCAGGCTATCAGGTGAGCAGTTCAGAATGGCGAAGAGTCAAAAAGCTCGGCCGCAAGGCGATGGGAGATAATCGATTTATCTCAGCAAAATCTGCCTATGAGGCAGCTTACGGCCGATTATTGGCGTATGGCTTATCAGAGTCTGCCATTCAATCACTGAATAATGATGCTAAGGCACTGGGTGAATACACTTTGACCGCCGTAAATTCAGGCTCGGTTCAATCTGATGATTTCAATCAGGGCCAGCGGGTAGAATCTGGCCAGGCGCTGATGGAGTTATCCGATGAGAACGAATTATGGGTAAAGGCCCTACTGGCACCCAATATACACCTGGAACTACCCGCGGGTACCGCAGCAGAAATTAAAGTGGGTAATGAATGGTTCACCGCTAAGGTAATCCAAGAAGCACACACAATAGAGCCGCAAACCCGTACCCGTGTGGTTCGTTTGCAGGTAAATAATGACTCTCATCGTCTGCACCCAGGTCAGTTTGCCGATGTTTACTTTTCGTTCGCGACTAGTGAATCAGTGCTAGCTGTTCCAGAGTCGGCATTAATGCGTGGTAGTGACGGTGACTGGACAGTTTTTGTGGAAGTGAAAGCTGGCGAATTTCAAGCTCAGGAAGTTGAGTTGGGTAGATCGCTAGGAAAGTGGCGCGAAATTATCGGTCTTGAATCTGGTTCTCGCGTGGTCATGGAAGGTGCGTTTTTTGTCGCCTCGCAAATTTCCAAAGGCGATTTTGACGCCCACAACCACTAAGTTGCATACTTCACCAAGGCGGACGACACAATGAAAATCACTAATTTAACTCAAAACTTTATAAGCTATATGAACGCTTTCCAAAAGCCCCACTTACTCCTATCCAGTTTTGCGCAGCATCTGACTTCACATTTCGGAAAATCCCTCTCAAGCCATGGCTATTACCATGACTTTTCGAGCGATTGTCCAAACTGTTTCGCCAGCTACTGCGCAAATTCTGGATCCTTGATGAAATATGCAACTCGGAGCAACGACCTATGTTAAATCGTTTAATTGACTGGTCAGTTACCAACCGTTTACTGGTGGTAATTGCCCTGGCGGGTTTATCGGCGGCTGCCATAATGCTCATCCCAAAACTAAATCTGGATGCCTTTCCAGATGTAACTAATGTCCAGGTATCCATCAACACTGAAGCACCAGGACTGGCATCAGAAGAAGTTGAACAACTCATTACTTTTCCTATTGAAGCGGTAATGTACGCCCTGCCCGATGTAGAAGAAGTTAGATCCATATCCAAAACCGGACTATCCTCAATCACCGTTGTATTCAAAGAAGGCACAGATATTTATTTTGCCAGGCAACTGGTATTTGAACGCTTGCAATCGGCTAAGGAGTTAATCCCCAGTGGCGTCGGCACACCGGAAATAGGCCCCAATACTTCAGGTCTTGGGCAGGTTTATCAGTATTTATTAATGGCAGATGCTGATTC
>QIKG01000044.1 GCA_003232965.1 Oceanospirillales bacterium | reverse complement strand
CGGATTAATGGGCGATACCGGTGCCCTAATTAAATAGCACTGGCTCACTTTTCACCTGGTGGAGTGGCTCAGTTTTCAGGGGTTGTTGACAATCAACATCACCAGTGAACGATACTGACATGCCATTGGGGAGCTGGATAAGCCATTCATTAGCGACCACCGGGTTGACCACTTGCAAGCGTTGAAACTGCGCACGTGTCGGGGGAGGCAATATGCCTTTATTAACCAGCATTTTTTTACTGGCATACATCGACTTGTCTTTAAGTCCGTGATCTCTGGCATAGGCGGCAATGCCTCTTCCTGAGGCTTCGCAGGCCTGCAGATGGTTAAGCCAGTAACGTTGGCGTTTTGTCAGTGGAATTTCTGGTGAATGATCCATGCATGCTCTCTGTTGTATTTAAAAAACAGAGCGTGTACTAGTACAGTGACCACTTTATATCGACGGGTATATCGCCCACCAGCAGATTGAAATATAATCCAAACTTGATTTCAAATTTGGGCCGAAACAAAAGCAATGTCAGCCAAAAAATACATCGTCAACTTGAGCAAAATGGAACGCCAAGCACTCAGTGCTCTCGTGAAGACAGGAAAGGTCGCGGCCTATAAACGGCAACGTGCGCATATTCTTCTCAAGGCTGATATAGGGCCGGAAGGTCCGGGATTTAAAGATAGCGATATCGTGGCATCAATTGATGTGAGTTTGCGGACAGTGGAACGAACACGTCAGCGATTGGTGGAGCACGGATTCAAGAAGGCCTTGGAAAGAGAGGTGCGCCAACGCTCAAAAGCCCCCCGACTAGATGGAGAACAGCAGGCTCACCTTATTGCACTGGTCTGTTCAGAGCCGCCAGAAGGTCGTAATCGCTGGAGCCTAAAATTGCTCGCCAACAAAATGGTGGTATTGAATCATATGGCATCAATCAGCCCAGAGACCATACGCCAGGTTTTAAAAAAATGATCTCAAACCTTGGCAACGCAAAGAATGGTGTATCCCGGCTAAAGAAAGTGCTGATTTTGTTTTCAATATGGAAAATATTCTGACTCTCTACAAACAGCCCTATGATGAAGTTTACCCCGTTGTTTGCATGGACGAGAGCAGCAAACAACATCTGCGTGAAACACGGGAAAAGCTTCCCATGGAACCGGGTAAGCCCGAGCGTTACGACACCGAATATGAACGCAACGGTACCAGCAACCTGTTTATTTTTTTTGAACCACTACGGGGTTGGAGGCGTACTGATGTGACTGAAAAACGTACGGCTAAAGATTGGGCGCTGCAAATTAAGAAACTGGTCGATGAAGATTACCCACAAGCCAAAACAATCAGACTGGTTATGGATAACTTGAACACCCACACCGGTGCATCACTGTACAAGGTTTTTGAACCAAAGGAGGCAAGACGGTTACTCGATAAACTGGAGTTCTGTTATACGCCTAAACATGGAAGCTGGCTGAATATGGCTGAAATTGAATTTAGCCTTTTGTCCCGACAATGCATGAGTGACCGCATGGCTGATAGAGCGTATTTGACACAAGAAGTGTCGGCTTGGGTAGCGCATAGAAATGCGATCAAAAGTGAAGTGAACTGGCGTTTTACAACTGAGGATGCGCGAATTAAATTAAAGCACCTCTATCCGTCAATATAATATGGTTGATGTACTAGTGGGTATCAGTTGGGTAGGATGTGGTTTGTTTTGCGCTTACCAATAATCAGTTGAGTTGCTGACTACTATCGCTGCATCAGGGGAATAGCTTAAATAGGTGTAGAGGGTCTTTGGATGCTCTCGCGAGTTGTTATTTTCGGAGTGATCTTGTTAAGCCTGCTAGTGGGTCTATTAAATTCCTTACTTTCCCAAAGTAGTGGAACATGCGAGCGAGATTGATTGATTGGCGTTTAAATTGGCTCAATTTCATCCAGTTTTCGTACGCATGGAAAATGTCCTCTTGTATGAGATTTTGCCAGCAGGTTTGAACAGCTGCTACTGAATATTCTGTAGCACGGGTAGTTCCCCGCTTCTGAAGGTTTCGATAATGGTCATGGTTACTTCGTAGGCTCAAGAGAGCCGATTTTAGCTCATCAGAATTTCTGGCTAGAAGATAGTCCTGGCCAGCCCCCTGGATACTCTGAAAGGAGGGCTCATCACCAACAATGGCGGGGACATTTGCAAGCCATGAGTTGGTAAGTTTGTTGGGCGGCTTAGAGTTCCAATCAATTACGGCGTCTTGCTTTGACTCGGTTTGTTTCCACCCTCTAATTGAAACTGTCACATCAATATTGCTATAGTCATTCCACATTGCCATTGGAATGAACTGCCAATTAAAACCCAGGGAGTGCATTTCTTCTTTCCAAGCTGCAGTTTGGAGTTCCGGCTCTAGGTTGTTTAGCCTGCCGAGGTAGGCAATGTTTTCTATTAGAGTGCCTCTATTTTCATTTCTTGGTATCAAAGAGGGCTGTGGCCAAGAGAGTGCTTTGCTTACTCTGTCTGGACTCAGTTTGTGTAAAATAGGATCCGAATGGTTTTGGGTGATATATTGCTGAGCCCATGGGTGCTCCTTTCGGTCTGGCTTGATGCAGACCACAAATAAATCAGGGTAAGGAATTTGATGGATGGGGAGGAAATCTCTATGAGTGATGACAATCCCTTTTTTTGGCATTTCTGTTTTTAAGTTGCAGGATATTCCCATCTTGCGAAGTTGTAGGAATGTTTGCAGTGTCCAGGAATACTTTCCTTCAGCCATGCTGCTGTTAGTGCATACCCAGTCCCAATAGTCATCTATGTTTGTCGGAATGCTTGATATGTTGTCTTGTTGAAACGGGAGATAGAATGAGATATCAAACTTTGGTTTTTCTATAAAAGACACAGATGTACCTCAGGCTCAAGTTAATGCATTTATAAGTCAGCAGGGATCTAGGATGCTTGAAATTAGATGAATTGGTAGCTACTCAACTACCCCCCTGAAATTCGCCATTTCAGCGTTAAAAAATGATTATTTACACTAGTAAACTCACATTTTCCGCCTTGAACTGACGAGTTTTAGGGGCTATCTGAGCAGTTACCGTAAATTTTGACTACACGCTGAGTAGTTACTAAAATGAAGTATTACTCAGGTAAGTAAGTAGCCAAAATTGAACTCTTTATTCTTTGCTTTGCCTAGTAGATTATATCATCTATCTTTGGTTAATCTATGGGATTAAATGGCGGCCTACTTGGTCGGCTGCCCATTTGATGCCCATGAGCACCGATTAAATGCTGATAATCTGGTGTAAATTCACCTTTTGAATCGATGATATTGTCGGATAAATTACCATTTAGGTTGTTGATTAATAATAAGCGTTCTTCGACGATGGCACCGTTGCGCGTTATTTTATCAGATGAGGTCGAGCTGTTTATAATCACATTCTTGGACAATGTCCATGGCCCTTTATTCTCCTTAAGGTAGTCGGCATCTACGTGACCGATAAATGTATTTCGGTTAACATAGATCGGGCCACTGGGATCGGATGATAATAGTTTTAAGGCAATGCCGCTATCCCCACTCATTTGTATTAGGTTGAAGTTAATTTCGATATTACCCATACTTCCAAAATCCTGGATCCAAATCGCTCCTCTGGTTGTCTGCCCCTGGATGTGGTTACCTCGTATTGTCCAGTTTTGATTGCCTGCTTTTGGACTAATAGGCAGCGGTATATTGGTGGATATGTGGTTATTTTCGACGATGGTTTTGGGTGAACTATAGCCAAGTAGCCAGTACGCACAGCTTTCTGATGCAGTATTATCTTGGATGGATGAATACTGCCCTGATCCACCGGTAAGGAATAATTGTGAATTATTTGTGCCCGGATGTGTGCAATCTGTAAGCCCTCTGAAAATATTTTTTCTAACAGTTACATTCCCGT
>QIKG01000085.1 GCA_003232965.1 Oceanospirillales bacterium | reverse complement strand
TTGGTGAGCGGATGGACTGGAAAAAAGACCTTTACGATAAAATCGAAAACCATATTGGCGAAAATGCAATTTTGGCCACCAACACATCCGGACTTGGTATCGGAGAACTGGCAACGGTGCTTCCAGAGTCGCTGCGGCATCGCTTCTGTGGCATCCATTTCTTTAACCCACCGCGATATATGAATCTGGCTGAAATTATTCCGCATGCAGGTACTGATGCCTGGGTATTGGATGCACTTGAAGCCTTCTCAATCACAACCCTGGGTAAAGGCGTAGTACGCGCTGAAGACACGCCTAACTTTATTGCCAACCGTATTGGCATGTTCTCAATGCTGGCAACTATGCACCACACCAAAGGTTTTAACCTTGGTTTCGATACCATCGATGCTCTAACTGGTCCTGGCCGCCCGAAAAGCGCGACTTACCGCACCGCCGATGTAGTGGGTTTGGATACCATGGGGCATACCATTAGCACCCTGACCAATACCCTGCCAAATGATCCCTGGGCGAAATATTATCAAAAACCCGAATGGCTGGATTACCTGATTCAAAAAGGTGATCTGGGGCAAAAGACTCGTCAGGGTGTATTCCGCAAGCAAGGGAAAGTAATAGAAGTTCTGGATGGCCATCATTACCGACCTGCAGATTACAGTCTGCCGGATGAAGTCAAAGCTATTTTAAAGGTTCGCGACTGGGGTGAAAAACTCGCGGCTTTGCGCAATAGCGATGCCCGTGAAGCTAAGTTCCTGTGGGCGATGTTCCGCGACCTATTCCACTACTGTGCTTTCCATCTTGGCAAAATAGCCGATAGTGCGCGCGAGCTGGATGAAGCAATTCGTTGGGGCTATGGCTGGAAACAAGGTCCCTTCGAAATCTGGCAGGCGGCAGGTTGGCAACAAGTTTGTGAATGGATTAATGAAGATATAGACCAAGGCAAGAGCATGGCCAATATCGCCCTACCCGCATGGGCGAGCGATGGGCGTGAAGGTGTACACGGCATTCAAGGCTCCTGGTCGGCGGCACGCGGCGAGTACAGCCCGCGCTCAAGTCTGCCGGTTTACCGCCGGCAGTTGCAGCCGCAGCGTTTATTGGGTGAGCCAACAGAACACGGTGAAACCATCACTGAAACAGATGCCAGCAGGTTGTGGACACTGGATGGCAAGGTCGCCATTCTTAGTTTTAAAACCAAAATGAACACTGTCAATGATGCGCTGGTTGCCGATATTAATATCGCCATCGATACAGCAGAAGCTAAATATACTGGCTTGGTGATTTGGCAGCCCAAAGGCCCCTTCTGCGCCGGTGCCGATTTGTTTGGCATGGCCACTATGGTGAAGGAAGAGCGAGTCGACGACCTTGATGCAATGATTGATGGTTTCCAACGGGTGAACTTACGCCTGAAGTATTCAATGGTACCCACCGTTGCCGCTGTGCGTGGACTGGCATTAGGTGGCGGTGCTGAAATTCTAATGCATTGTGCACGGGTTGTTGCCGCACACGAAAGTTATATCGGTCTGGTAGAAGCCGGTGTTGGCCTGCTACCCGCCGGTGGTGGAACTAAAGAACTGGCACTGCGCTCGCGTATTAATACCGTTGCCGGGGATTCATCTGCACTATTGCAACAATATTTTGAACAAATTGCAATGGGCAAAGTGACTGCCAGCGCCCATGAGGCATTAAGTTTTGGTTACCTACGCCCTAGCGATGTAGTGATTATGAATACGGAAGAAACACTTTTCGTAGCCCATCAGCAAGTCAAAGCCATGGCGGAATCCGGCTATCGCCCACCGTTACGCTACATCAAACACGCGGTTGCCGGGCGTACTGGAATAGCAAATTTCCGCGCTGCATTGGTCAATATGCAAGCCGGTAATTTTATCTCCGATCATGATTACATAGTTTCTGAACGCGTAGCAACTGTACTTTGTGGTGGTGAAGTCGATGCCGAATCTAGGGTTGAGGAAGACTGGTTAATAAAACTCGAGCGGGATAACTTCCTTGAATTGGCACAAATGCCTAAAACACTCGAGCGAGTTGCTTTCATGCTGAAAAATGGCAAACCCTTACGCAATTGATCGGCAATTGATCGGCAATTGATCGGCAATTGATCGGCCAAATGAGCTGACATAACAATACTAACAAGAATGTAACAACAGAATTCAGGAGTAATTTAGAATGCAAGATGCTTATATAGTTTCCGCAACCCGCACCCCGGTAGGCAAAGCTTTCCGTGGCTCGTTGAGCAAAACCCGACCCGATGACATGCTTGCACATGTTATTCAAAACGCCGTCAGTGCTGCTGGCGAAATAGATCCTGGCCGTATTGAAGATGCAATAATCGGCTGTGCCATGCCAGAAGGTCCGCAAGGTATGAATATTGCCAGAATTGGCGTGCTACTAGCCGGATTGCCTGATACCGTGCCGGGCGTTACAGTTAACCGCTTCTGCTCATCAGGGCTACAGACCATTGCCATGGCTGCTGATCGAATTCGTCTAGGCGAAGCCGATCTGATGCTCGCCGGTGGTACCGAATCAATGACCATGGTGCCGATGATGGGCAACAAGGTTGAAATGAACCCGGCATTATTTAGCAGCGAGCATGTCAACATTGCCTATGGCATGGGCATAACCGCTGAGAATGTAGCTGATAAATACGCTATCAGTCGCGAAGATCAGGACCAGTTCGCCTATAACAGCCACATGAAAGCACTGGCGGCTCAAGCAAACGGGGTCGCTACCGGTATCGTGCCTATTGCCACCCATTCTTATCAAACGGATGGCTCAGTGGTGCAAGTACGCGAACGCCTGTTTAGTGCTGATGAAGGCGCCAGAGCCGATAGCTCGCTCGAAATACTTGCACGCTTACGCACAGTATTTAAAGCGAATGGTAGCGTTACTGCAGCCAACAGTTCTCAAATGTCTGATGGCGCAGCTGCATTAATGCTGGCCAGTGAAGCTGCTGTTAAAGAATACAATCTTCAACCTCTCGCCGTATTCCGTGGTTTTTCAGTTGCCGGAGTACCTCCAGAGATCATGGGAATCGGCCCAATTGCTGCCATTCCTAAGGTACTCAAGCAAACGGGTATCCACCAAGATGACCTCGACTGGATAGAATTAAATGAAGCCTTCGCAGCGCAAGCACTGGCAGTGATCAATGATACTGGGCTAAACCCGGAGAAAATCAATCCATTAGGTGGTGCAATTTCATTGGGGCATCCTTTGGGTGCAACCGGCGCAATCCTTAGCACTAAAATGATTCATGCCATGCGTGAGAAAAAACTCAAGTATGGCCTGGTTACTATGTGTATTGGTACTGGAATGGGTGCGGCGGGTGTTTTTGAAATTCTCAACTAAGCCAGTTCAAGTTAACAGGCAACTCGCCTCCCTTAGAGTCTAAATCGGATATTTTAATGGACACCAAGCTAACACCAGAATTCTTACGGCAACAAATTATCGGCATAGACTCAAGTTTTAAAACACCGTTTGGTGAACGCCTTATGGTGTATTGCGACTATACCGCATCCGGTCGTTGCTTGAGTTTCGTGGAAAAATACTTGCAATCACTGCAACGAAACTATGCCAACACCCATACTGAAGATGATATTACCGGTCGCAGCATGACCCGGTTGCTACATCAGGCAGAAACGGTAATCAAAAAATCCGTCAATGCCGGCCCCGACGGGCGTATTATTGCGCATGGAACAGGTGCAACTGGGGCTATCGACAAACTGCAACAAATCCTCGGCATCTCCCTGCCCCCGGTCAGTCGAGAAAAACTGGACCATTGTCTAGATGATTTTTTCGGTGAAGAAAAAGCCAATGCATTCAGGCAGCACCACCAGCGCCATCAGCCGGTTGTTTTTGTCGGCCCATACGAGCACCATTCCAATGAAATATCCTGGCGTCAGGGGATGGCTACTGTGGTTGAGGTCGGGTTGGATGCTAGTGGTG
Organism: Oceanospirillales bacterium; assembly: GCA_003232965.1. Taxonomy (GTDB): domain Bacteria; phylum Pseudomonadota; class Gammaproteobacteria; order Xanthomonadales; family SZUA-36; genus SZUA-51. Next base: position 740 of record QIKG01000085.1, on the reverse strand, counting down.
GCATTGACCTAATCCACCTTGCAGAATTACTCCAGGACCCGCGCTATTTGGACCGTTATCGGATCGGATCATTTTCAGCGGCATCGAATGTTTCCGGCAGGATTTCGCCTGTACACGACATGGCCCGCCTACTACACAAACACAATGCCATTGCGGTGTTTGATTATGCTGCCAGCGCACCCTATGTGGAAATCAATATGAATCCACCAATGGATGCTGACGGTGGTAATCCCGGGCTTGATGCCGTGTTTATTTCTCCGCATAAATTTTTGGGCGGGCCAGGTGTTCATCTGGAATTCTCGTATTTAAACAGCAGTTGTATCGGCGCGACCTGCCGCCTACTCTCGCCGCTGGCGGGACTGTTGATTATGTGAGTCCCTCGGATCAAGACTTTATTGCTAATATCGAGGAGCGGGAAAAACCGGGAACACCGGGTGTGCTGCAATTAATCAAAGCCGCTCTAACTTTCCAGATTAAAGATGAAATCACCCCGGCTACCATCGAAAAATATGAACAAAAGATGCTCCAGCACGCATTCACCCGCTGGCTGGCACATCCGAAAATTGAAATTATGGGTAATACCGACCCTGAAAAACGCGTGGGCATCGTTTCTTTTAATATCCACTCGCCCAGAGGGCGGTATTTGCACCCTAAGTTACTTACTGCACTACTGAATGACTTGTTCGGCATCCAGTCCCGCGCCGGTTGCTCCTGTGCCGGCCCCTACGGACACACTCTAT
>QIKG01000150.1 GCA_003232965.1 Oceanospirillales bacterium | reverse complement strand
GACGACAAGGTCGGCGTTCTCAAATAGTGATTTCGGAGCTCAATACTGAGCCTGCATGTTCCTCTGTCAACGCTTAACCTCTGGCCTTACGACCAGCGGCTCTAATATGGAGGGCATTTTTATGCCCTCCATTGTTATACCGCTGGATTTGCCACTGAAGTATTTTTCTTATCCAGCATCCAATGAGCTAGGCGGGTTTAACTAGGCTCTTCTCTTCACCACTTCTCAGCTACTCCTGCACTGCAGCTGATCTATTTTGGGATAATTCAGATCGGGCATGCACCATGCGGTATAACGCAGGTAGTACCACCAGAGTCAACAATGTGGATGAGATGATTCCACCAATAACGACTGTTGCCAGTGGTCGCTGCACTTCTGATCCAATGCCGGTATTCAGCGCCATAGGTACAAAACCCAGTGCCGCTACCAAGGCTGTCATTAATACCGGCCGCAAGCGCGTTAAAGCACCCTCAATAATCGCATCTTGCAGTGCTTGGCCCTGCAGGCGTAAATCGCGGATAAACGAGAGCATCACTAGCCCATTGAGCACAGCAATGCCCGATAGTGCGATAAAACCCACGGCGGCGGAAATTGAGAAGGGAATATCGCGCAATAACAAAGCAACAATGCCGCCGGTAAGCGCCAGCGGCACCCCGGAAAAAATTATTGCGGCATCTTTAAGCGAACCTAATGCCAGGGTGAGCAAGCCAATAACCAGTAGCAGGGTAATGGGAACCACAATAGACAGGCGCTGGGTTGCAGAGCGTAGTTTTTGATAGGTTCCGCCATATTCAACCCAGTAGCCGGCAGGAATATCTACATTTTCTTTTAACTGTTGCTGAACCGCCTGCACAAAGGAGCCTAAATCACGCCCTCTAACATTCGCGGCAACCACAATGCGGCGTTTGCCGTTTTCTCTATAAATTTGGTTATAGCCCATTACTAGTTGTAGCTCAGCCAACTCTTTCAAGGGAGCATAGAGTCCATTCGGCAGACTGATAGGCAGGTCTGAAAGTGCGTCAATATCCGTGCGCAAATGCTCCGCTAAGCGAACCACAATATCCGCGCGCCGGTCGCCTTCGTATAACTGGCTGGCAACGCTGCCGCGCAGTGCGGTTGTTAGCAAGTCCTGCAATTGCAGATGACTTAAACCATAACGCGCCAAAGTTTCACTTTTGGGAATGATGGTCATAACCGGCAGTCCGGTGCTTTGTTCAACCGCCACATCGGCGGCCCCGGGGATAGAACTTATAACTTTTTCTATTTGCGCACCAACCGCAATCAGCTGGTCGAAGTCATCACCAAATACTTTAACCGCAAGCTCAGAGCGCACCCCAGAAATAAGTTCATTAAAACGCATTTGAATGGGCTGTAAAAACTCATAACGATTACCGGGAATAGGAGTCACTACAGCTTCTAATTCATCCACAAACTGGTTTTTTGTTTTGCTAGGGTCCGGCCATTCAGCGCGAGGTTTTAGAATAATAAAATTGTCTGCAACGCTGGGCGGTACAGCATCGGTAGCCACTTCAGCGGTACCAATTTTGGCAAAAACTCGCTCAACTTCAGGCATTTTTTGAATTTCTTCTTCAAGAATTTTCTGCAAGTGAATGGCTTCATTCAGCGATGTGCCGGGGATCCGTAAGGCGTGCATAACAATATCGCCTTCATCAAGATTGGGCATAAATTCAGAACCCAGTCGCGGAACTAAAAATGCCGACCCCACCAGCAAAAGCATTGCCATTGCCACCACCAGCCATCTGAATTTCAGCGACAGCACCAGCACAGGTTTATAGAGTGAACGGGCAGACTCTACCACTATGTTCTTTTTCTCCTTAATGGGTTTACTAAACAGCAGGGCTACACCGGCAGGAATAAAAGTGATGGACAAAATCATCGCGCTAACCAAAGCTATGATGACTGTGGTTGCCATCGGGTGATACATTTTTCCTTCTACACCGCTGAGTGCAAAAATAGGAATGTAGACGGCGGTAATAATAAACACCCCAAATAGTGCCGGCCTGATAACCTCGCGAGTGGCTTCAAAAACAATCGTCAACCGTTCATTTAAGGGAATGCCCTCTTTGCGGTAAGCCTGACTCAAACGGCGCATACAGTTTTCAACAATAATCACAGCGCCATCAATAATCAGGCCAAAATCCAATGCGCCCAAGCTCATAAGATTGGCGCTGGTTTTTGTTTGCACCATTCCGGTAATAGTCATCAGCATGGCAATTGGAATAACGGCTGCGGTTAAAATGGCCGCACGAATATTGCCTAAAAATATAAACAACACCACAATCACCAACAAGGCACCCTCGGTGAGGTTTTTTTGCACCGTTGCCAGGGTTTTATCTACAAGGCTCGTGCGGTTGTAAACAGCGGTAACGGTAATACCATCGGGTAGGCTGCTTTTGACTTCCTCTAATTTGAGGGCGATATCATTGGCTACAGTGCGGCTGTTTTCGCCGATCAACATAAACACCGTGCTCATCACCACTTCGCGACCATTTTGAGTGGCAGCACCCGTGCGTAATTCTTTGCCAAGGCTAACAGTGGCAACATCTTTGATGCGCACGGGAATACCTTGTTGTTGGCTAATCACGATGGTTTCCAAATCCGCCATTGAACTTGCCTGACCGGGGACTCGCATTAACCATTGCGAACCATTGTGTTCAATAAATCCAACCCCGCGGTTATCGTTGTTTTCCTCGATTGCTGTTACCACATCGGCATAAGTCATTTGATAAGCCAATAATTTGGCAGGATCGGGAGCGACTAAAATTTCTTTTTTGTAACCTCCAATCGGATTAACCTCAGCCACACCCGACACCCGCATTAATTGGGGGCGAATAATCCAGTCGTGGGTTGAGCGTAAATCTGTCGGTGTAATAAGACTGCCGTCACTGTTGGTAGCGCCGGGCTCAGCATCGACCGTAAACATGAAAATCTCACCCAGCCCCGTGGCAATGGGGCCAAGGGTTGGTTCCAGCATGGCGGGCAAATTGGCTTTGGCGGTGCTCAGCCGTTCGTTGACTAACTGGCGGGCAAAATAGATGTCCGTGCCATCTTCAAATATCACCGTAACCTGTGATAAACCATAACGCGATACTGAGCGGGTATAAGATAGCTTGGGCAGCCCCGTCATCGCGGTTTCTACCGGAAAACTCACCCGTTGTTCGGTTTCCAGCGGGGTGTAACCCGGTGCCTGAGTATTAATGACGACCTGAACATTGGTAATGTCTGGTACGGCATCAATAGGTAATTGAGTAAACTTCCACACACCCAGCCCCATTGCCGCTATGACAAACGCCATCACCAGGCCGCGCCGGGCGAGGGCAAACTTAATAATTGCTTCTAACATTTTGCTGCGCCTTTAGTGGTCGTGGGAAGCGCCGGATTTTTCAATATCGGCTTTAATAACATAACTGTTTTCACTCACATAGCGGGTGCCGGGTTCCAGCCCGCCGAGCACTTCAGCCCATTCACCAGCCTGCAGGCCAAGGTCTAGCATACGCACTTCATATTCTTCGCCAATGAGTGCATAGACCACGGTAAAGTCTCTGAATGGCTGTAAGCCCGTGCGTTTTACCGCTAATTCGGCATGGTGTTCACCGACAATAATGTTGGCGCTGAGATGACGACCCGGAAGTAAGCGTTGGTCTTGGTTATCCAGCACAACCCTGACTTTTACCGACTGATCAGCTTCGGCGTAGAGATTGATTTGCGAAATTTTACCGCTGAGATTGTGCCCGCTGGTGGTATCGGTGATGTTCACCACAGCGCCAATTTTGACTTCCGGCAAATCAGATGGAAACACGGAAAGTTCGGCCCAAACCGTATCGGTATTGACAATGGTAAACAATTCACGCCCATTAGTTTGCTCGCCCTTATTGGCATTCCGCTGAGTGATAACGCCGCTAATAGGAGCCGTAATGGTAAAT
>QIKG01000019.1 GCA_003232965.1 Oceanospirillales bacterium | reverse complement strand
TTTCTGTGCCCGACAGAACGGCTGGGTCTCAGCCCTATTGACCGGCGTCGGTTTGGCGACTAGATTGAGGCGAAAAGGGGCGTTGAATTTCTTATCCTTTATCCTTTCGAATATCTTTCGTCACTATAATGAGCATCACAAAAGAGGGATAATTATGAAAATATTTAATACTGAGTGTCAAACCACTCATGCAAGTTTAGTCAGTCGACGTTCGTTGCTGGCAGTTTCGTTTCTGGTTATGCAGGTGCTTGCAGTTACAGACGCATTCGCAGTTACTTTCTCAAAAACATTCTATCTTTCCGGGGCCGCAGCAAAAGATAAGATTCAGGCCGGTGCTGAAGTTGATACATGGGCCGGAGCTACATTGTTTAATGGCACGAAGAACCTTATCGTCAACAGTAAAGGTAGGGTGGTTAACAAAGTTAAATACTTACATTCAAATGTCCGGACAATGGGTACAACGAAGCTTTCAGTGCCTGCGCTTGCTCCGTTTGGTGCACGTTTAGAAGGTTTGCCGGTATCTACCAATGGCCTTGCCGAGGCGTTCGTTCTGGCTCCTGGTGCTGCACCGGCCAATTCTCTGCTAGCCACAACTGCACCGCATGTTGATAACCATACCAAGCCTAACAGTGGATCTGTTTCCATAACAGCTTCCAAGCTTACACTTGTTCCCTTGAAATACAAAAAAAGAAAGGGGGGTAAGGTTAAGACTATAACGAATTATGTAAAGGTTGGTATCGAAGGTTTTGCTACTGCGGGTAAACCAACCCGCCCTGCAGATACAGACAAAGCTCATTCTGCTGATGCCTTTGGAGCGGCCTACATTAAGGGGACAAAAAATTACTTGTACAATGGTTTTGTAGGGAACTTCCCTATACTAAAACGCGTCAGCAAGTATAATGTTGGTGGGGGTGGGTTTGGAACCGCCGGTTTAAAAACGGTAAACAAAGCGGTTGACCCTACGACGGTTACCTTGGTCAATGTTACGGATGGTACTGAGGTTAGCAAGACGGTAATGGAAATGAGCGTGTCCAGTGCGAATGGCACATTCACTATGGACGATACAGGAATACGTCTTGCCGTAAATAAAAATGACCCTGATTCTATTGCCTCAATTAATTTTACCAGTGATTTCGACTGGGTCGTGGACCCTTACGTCTATGGCGCAACCTTAACAACTAGCGGAGGTATCGCTGGTTTTTCATCCTATGGTGAAACCCTGGGTGGTTGGTCATTCCTGGAGACCAATGATGTAATCGAAGCGTTTTATGAGTATGTGGATGGTGTTTTATTTGAAGAAGTGGAGGTGCTCCCGCTATCGGATCTAGTAACTGGCAAGACTTACCGTTATGAGAGTGGCGACGGCGTTGGTGCATACAGTGTGGCATCTGTGGTGCCTATTCCCACCGCAGCCTACCTCTTCGGTTCAGGTCTACTTGGTTTAATCGGGGTAGCAAAACGTAAAAAAACGTAAAGGCCATCATTATGATTTGAAGGGCAGCATAATCGCGGCCTTTTTATTGCGTACACTGCTTGGCTGTTCGGCGCCGGTCTGCTGGGTTTAGTCGGTATGGCTAAACACAAGAAAGCGGTGTAACTATTACGGCTCTTCCAACAACGGCTCCTTCGGGGGCCGTTTTATTTGTGGCGAACGGTAATCCGCCCTTAATAAGGTGGGATTACCGAACGCTTGGGTCGGTCCCGACCTTTGATAATTGGTGTAGTGGGTTCAAAAATTCAGTTAGTGTTGCAGCGATATCTGTGTCGATGTGATTTTCATCCCCAGCGAGGGTATGACGGGGACAAAGCATCAACTGGAGGTGATGTGTCGGTCCCGGAGTGAGTATCTTCTGGATAATTTCGGGATCTTCGATGCAGGCGAGAGCCTGCCCCGCGAGCATAGCGAGTGCTTTGGGTATGACCTTCATGGCACCACCACAGGCTTGACAGGTGGTGACGTCAATATTGAATACGCGCTTGAGGCGTCCCCTCTACAAGGGCTAATAAAGGTCGGAAAAACGACGCGTCACCCCAAGGATCGTGCCAAGGAATTGTCGTCGCATACGGGTGTTCCAACGCCTTATATAGTGGCGTACTACAAGAAAGTGGGTGACTGTAATAAGGCAGAACGATTTGTGCATTCACAACTTGAAAACAATGGCTTCAGGGTCAGCGAAAACCGGGAATTCTTTAACGCCTCTCTTGCCGACGTTATAGATATAATGCTTGAAGCCGAAACAATTTATGCCCAACATAAACTTGCACATGACGATCTTGAACATGATCCATATGAAGAAACCAGAGAAGAGGCGCTAACGCTCCTCGCCCGCGGCAATGAGCTGTATTTTGGAGTGGATGAAAGCAAATCAAACCATAAAGAGGCCCGGATTCTTTATAAACAATCAGCAAAACTCGGCTGCGCAGAAGCTTACTACAGGCTTGGCGGCATCTTTAGTTACGCTCATGGCGTCACAAGAGATCCAAAGCAAGCCTATGTCTATTATAGTAACGCAGTTACGCGTGGTTTTGCGCGTGCAAATATTGAACTTGCCATGCATCACATCGATCAAGGCGAATTTTCAGAATCTTTTAAATTCTGGAAGGCATACTTGCGAGAACTTCATACATATCGTGAATACGAAATGACATCAGATATATTCTGGTATATCGTAGCGTGTTATCGCGACAAAAAGACACCGCCAAAGCTTAAAAACTTATGCGCTATAAAAGATCATCTTCTAGAGTATGCGCAAACAGTTATTACAGAGAAATCCGATAACCCCGACTACAAAGATAAACTAGAAAGGGTGCGCAATTTTTTAAAGCAAAATTTAACTGAACAGTGATGGTATCCGAAAAGTTTTCAGCGCTGGTCTGCCCGGAGTTTCCGGCGAATCGGTGCAGCCGAGCATCGCAGCAACATGTGGATGAAGCGATCCCTTGTCTGAGTCGTTCACGTAGTGAACGGCGAGTTTGGGATCGCGCCACCTGTCGCGAGAAGCGCAGGGAACCCGCGTAGCGGGCAAACCGTTGAGCCGGAAACTTCGGGCAGACCGGCGCCTTCCACCTATCCCGGTTTTTTACCTTCAAGCCCCAAAATAAAATCCCACTGTTTTTTCGTCAACGGCATAATCGACAGTCGATTCCCCTTGCGCACCAGCGGACAATCCTCCAGTGCCTTGTACCCCTTCAACTCCCGCAAACTGATCAGCCGTTTGGTCATCCGCCGGTAACGAATATCCACCATGAACCAGCGCGGGTTGTCCGGATCACTCTTCGGATCATAGTATTTTCCTTCCGGGTTGAACGCCGTGTGGTCCGGGTAACCTTCACGTACCACCTCCATAATGCCGACAATACCCGGCTCGGCACAGTTGGAATGATAGAAAAAAACCTGATCACCCTTCTTCATGTCATCACGCATCATGTTGCGTGCCTGGTAGTTGCGTACGCCGTCCCAGTGTTCGGTTTTCTTCGGCATTTTTTTCAGATGCTCGATACCGAATACGTCGGGTTCGGACTTCATCAGCCAGTAGTTCATGGTCTGCTCCAGAAGGTTTTTGTGATCAGAATTCGGTGATCCGGTGTTCGGTGGCGACGGCCGTCAGTGGTACGTCCCAGGGCTGTGCGGGCAGGCGTGCGACCTGTTGAAACTCAAAAGCCAGTCCGACCAGTCGCGGTTTCAGCCAGTATCGGCGGCGTAGCAGGTGAGCGAAGCTGCGGTCATAGAATCCACCGCCCATGCCCAGTCGATTGCCGTGCATATCAAAGCCGACCAGCGGTGTCAGCACCAGATCCAGTGCGAAGGCTTCGATGCGGCGTTCGTGATCCATTTCAGGTTCAGCAATGCCGTAGCGGTTTGTTACCAGCGTTGTGCCGGGTTCATAGCGTGCAAACCACAGGCGGTTATCGCCGAAGGGGCGCAGTACCGGCAGGTAAACCTGTTTACCCACGGACCAGGCCTGTTCGATCAGAGGATGTGCAT
>QIKG01000269.1 GCA_003232965.1 Oceanospirillales bacterium | reverse complement strand
GTTGCCACCTTTATTGTTGTGGGAAAATGCCGCTATTTTTTGTATTTCCATCTAATTCTCCAAGGATTGCTAACGCCTGAATTTAGGCAGCATTAACTATATAATTATAATCACATATTAACGCGTGGGCATAAATGCCCACCCTACGCGACAATCCTCTTTTATATAAAAACCACAAATTTATACTCGCCACACACACCAAAGCTGGAATATTGCTAAAATACCTCTCCAACAGCCATAAGTAGACACTTTGAAAACATTTCCAAAACAACTTTCAATCGGGCAGCGCCTGCGGCTTTACTGGCAGTTGCTGTTGCGTGCAGTCCTGCATCTGTGGGTGCGTAGCAAGGTTTTGCCGGACCCGGTCGTGGATGCTGGACTCAAGTTGGATATGCCGACTTGCTATATCCTCGATTCCTATTCGCTGTCATCCTTGCTGATACTGGATAAAGCCTGTGAAAAACACGGCCTGTCCCGCCCGCTTTTCCCACTGGAAAATGGTCAACGAGTAGGTGGTCGGTCTTGGGCTGCTTTGCGTCAACTTAAAGGTTTTCTGCTACGCCGCTATACCAAGCGCCGCAGCTCGGATATGCTTAAGATGCTGATCCAATATGCGCTGGAAAATCCGGAATTTGGAGCCCAATTGGTACCAGTAACTGTGTTGATCGGGCGCGCGCCAGATAAAGAAGAATCCATTACCATGTTCAGCGAGAGCTGGGAAATAGCCAGTCGCCTGCGGCGTTTGTTCAGCACCCTGATTAACGGGCGGGACACTTTCGTATATTACGGCACACCGATTTCATTACGCTCTCTTGTGGATGAAAAAGCCGATGCCGGAATAGCCGTGCGCAAGATTTCAAGACTCGCACGCACACGCATCCGCAAAACCCGTGAAGCCGCCATCGGCCCAGATTTATCCCATCGGCGCACGCTTTTGAATAAAGTGCTTGATAGTGAGCGAGTAAAAGCCGCAATTGCCATCAAAGTCAAAAAGGCTAAAATCAGCCCAGAGAAAGCCCGCGCCCTTGCTGAAAAAAATATCCACGAAATAGCGGCAAACTATTCCTATTCGATGGTAAAGATAGGATCCTTGATACTTACCTGGTTTTGGAACAAGCTTTACAAAGGCGTTGAGCTGCGTCACTTTAAAAAATTCGAGGAAATTGCCCACGATAAAGCAATTATCTATGTGCCATGCCATCGTAGCCACATAGATTACCTGCTGATGTCTTATCTGCTCTACCACCACGGTCATGTGCCACCGCATATTGCGGCTGGGATTAATCTGAACATGCCCGGGGTCGGTCAGTTTTTACGCCGCGGCGGAGCCTTCTACATGCGCCGCAGCTTCCGCACCAACCCCCTGTATGCCGCCGTATTTGATGAGTACCTCAGTCTTATACTCAGCCAGGGTGTGTCGATTGAATACTTTATCGAGGGCACTCGCTCACGCACCGGTCGACTGTTACCACCCAAGGCCGGGATGTTACAGATGACCGTAAAAGCCTATATGCGGGTGCCGACAAAACCCATTGTTTTCCAACCAGTTTATATCGGCTACGAACAACTGGTAGAAGGAAAATCTTATATTTCCGAACTCAGCGGTGAAGAAAAAAAATCAGAATCACTGCTGGATTTCCTCAGCTTATTTAAGGTGTTACGCCGAAATTATGGCAAGGCGCATGTGAACTTCGGCGAACCGATTTTACTGGACGACCTGCTCGAAAAAGCAGCGCCTGGTTGGCGCAAGGAAACCATCGAAGAGAAGCCCAAATGGCTCAATCCACTGATTGATAATTTGGCCAACACCATTATGACCAACATCAACCGTACGGCTGATGTAAACCCAATTAATTTATTAGCCATCTGCCTACTCGCAAGCACCAAGCATACGCTTGCTGAAGATCAGCTGGAAGAGCTGCTGACACTTTATCTGAGCACCCTCAAAGGCGCGCCGCTATCATCCCGGGTCACTATTACCGAGCTCAGCCCGGTAGAAATTATCGGCTACGGAATTGAACTTGGAGTGATAGAAAAACGCGAACATACCTTAGGGGATATCATTACCGTCAGTGCAAACGCCGGGGTTTTGCTAACTTATTTCCGCAACAATGTATCCCATCTTTTCGTATTGCCCTCATTTGTAGCCAGTTGTTTCCAGATACAATCGGAAATTTCGAGCGCGCGCCTGCAAGGCCTGTTCCACGCCATCTACCCTTACCTTCGCAGTGAGCTATTCCTACCCTGGGATCGAGACACGGCTGATCAGGCATTGCTAGATAACATTGAGGTGCTGAAAAGCTTAAAACTAATTACCGGCACGCGCACTCTGAAACGCGCCAGAGGCGGTAGCGAAACTGCTGCGAGTCTTAACCTGATGGGCCGCGGAATGCTGCAAACTTTCCAGCGTTATTTTATTACTATCGCAGTGCTGGTAAAAAATGGCTCAGGTGTACTTTCGCGTGGTGAATTGGAAAAACTCTGCACCCTCACCGCACAGCGGATTTCTATGCTGCATGAATTTGACGCACCGGAATTTTACGATAAAACCCTGTTCCGGCAATTCATCGGCAATCTCACCAAAGCCGGTGTTTTACAGCGTAACAGCGAGGGGAAATTAACTTTTGATGAGGTTCTGGAGTCTGTCACTCATGATGCCAAGCTGTTTATGACCAAAGAACTGCGACATGGCATTATCCAGATAGCATCTGAAAAAATTAACCCGCCGAAAACAGAAGAGCCGTAATCTACTACCTAAATCCTGCAAGTGATCGTGCTTAGGCAGTGCACCAACAGTAGGCGCTCTTGGGCGAGATATTGATTTGTAGAGGGATCCTCATTGTGATTGCCGAAAAGTTTCATTTGCTATACGGATCAAGAGCTTGTGCTGAGTGAGTGCGAGCACTTGCAGGATTTAGGTACTAGGCATCCAAATCCGGAATCATCTCTGATTCAAGTTGGGTAATCCAGTCTTTGAGTTTCAATTTACGCTTTTTCATGCGGCGCACCTGTAACTCATCCGCCAAGGGATCCTGACTCAACAAATTGATGGCCTGATCGAGATCGCGGTGCTCCTGGCGAAGCTCTGCCAGCTGGTGGGAAACAGTCAGCGGGTCACGATGAGTCATATAAATAACAAAAATGGTGCCATCCATGAACTATAACACTAAAATGGTCAGTAACTAGCCCTCGGCACAGGTTCTACATCAGTGGAAAACACAACAATTAAACTGGCAAATAAATCTGCCGCCTGGAAAAAAACCAATAAACGCCTGCTGCATAATACCGGGCAGGCAATTGAAGATTACCAGATGATTTCCGCTGGCGACCGGGTTATGGTCTGCCTGTCCGGTGGTAAAGATTCCTATACCTTATTGGATATCCTCATAGCCCTGCAAAAAAAAGCACCTATTTCATTCGAAATAATGGCAGTAAATTTGGATCAAAAACAACCCGATTTTCCCGAACATGTTCTGCCCGAATATTGCGCCAGCCTCAATATTCCCTTCCATATTATCGAGCAAGATACCTACAGCGTAGTTAAACGAGTTATTCCTGAAGGCAAAACCACCTGCGGTCTTTGTTCCCGCATGCGCCGCGGGGCGCTGTACCGATTTGCAGAAGAAAATGGTTTCAACCGCATCGCCCTCGGACATCACCGCGACGACATCATTGAAACCCTGTTTTTAAATATGTTCAATGGCGGCCGGCTGAAAGCCATGCCACCAAAGCTGCTCAGTGATAACGGTAAAAATATCGTTATTCGCCCGCTGGCCTATTGTCAGGAAAAAGATATCATCAACTACGCCCAGTTGCGGGATTTCCCCATCATCCCCTGCAACCTGTGTGGCTCGCAACCGAATATGCAACGCCAGGCGATCAAAGCCATGCTCAATGAATGGTCGCAAAAACACCCCGGTCGAATCGAGAATATTTTTCGCGCCATTCGACATGTTTCGCCCTCCCAGCTTGCAGACACCGATTTATTCAACTTTACAAAGCTGGACAGCGAACCTACTCTAGCAGCCCAAGACCAATAATTTTCTTCAACCGGAATCAGGACCAAGCCATGAAAAGACGCAACTTTCTTCGCAAAGCAAGCCAAGCCGGTATCGGCATCACCGCAGGCATTGCTACCGCCGGACTACTAACTGCCTGCCAGGGAGAAAGTGCTGAGGAAGTAGTGGCAACAAGCAATGACTGCCAAGCCTCTACTGAAACCATTCACTGGAAGATGGTAACCACCTGGCCACGAGACTTTCCCGCTCTCGGCACCGGTGCCAATACACTGGCAGAATCTATTACCCGGATCAGCGGCGGCCGTATTCAAGTGAAAGTGTATGGCGGCGGCGAACTGGTGCCACCTTTTGAAATTTTTGACGCTGTCTCCAGTGGAACGGCACAAATGGGGCACGGCGCACCTTATTATTGGAAAGGCAAAATCCCGGCGGCACAGTATTTTGCCGGTGTACCTTTCGGTTTTACCGCGCAAGAACAAAATGCCTGGCTTTATTATGGCGGTGGGCTAGAACTTTGGCGCGAACTATATGCACCCCATAATTTACGACCTTATCCTGCCGGCAACAGCGGGGTACAGATGGGCGGCTGGTTTAATAAAGAAATCAATTCTCTTGCCGACCTTAAAGGCTTGAAGATGCGAATTCCCGGCCTCGGAGGAGAGGTTCTCAAACGCGCCGGTGGCACCCCGGTAAATATTCCCGGGGCCGAGTTATTTACCGCACTGCAAACCGGCACTATTGATGCCACCGAGTGGGTGGGACCCTACAACGACCTTGCTTTTGGTCTATTTCGCGCAGCCAAATATTATTACACCCCCGGTTGGCACGAACCCGGCACTACTCTTGAAGCCTTTGTAAACCAAAACGCTTATGCGGCATTACCTGAAGATCTAAAACATTGTGTTGATATTGCCTGCCAGGCAGCGAACCTCGATATGCTGTCGGAATTCACCGCCCGCAACGGCAGGGCTTTAACAACGCTGATACAGAAACACCAGATCGAGCTGCGCCAATTCCCGGAAGAAGTCATCGCCAAATTGAAACAAATGACTACAGAAGTATTAGCTGATCTCGCCAATGTCGACGCCGACAGCGCCCGTGTTTATGCCAGTTGGCAAGCGTTTGCCAATCAGGTGAAAGGCTGGACTGATATTTCAGAAACGGCGTATTTAAAAGCTCGCGGTTAACCCCCTTTAAAAACCATCGTCTTCCCGGCCTACGCGCCGGAATCTCATTGGGGGCCGTGCAACCGGATATGAGATACCGGCGCGTGGCCCGGCATGACAAATTTTTCCACCTACTGCTTTATATAAAGCCCATCCGCCTCAATCGTAATCATGCGTAATTTGTAGAGTTTGCCCACGGCCGCTTTGAAATCTCGTTTCGAAATGCCGAAACGGCGGCGAATGGCTTCCGGTGAAGACTTGTCTGTTAAGGGCAGGAAGCCGTCATTGGCCTCAATCGCTTTGAGTACCTGATCGGCGACAGTGCTGAAGCGCTCGCTGATGGGTGGGGATAAGGTTAGATCAACTTTGTCGTCGTTGACGATTTTTTTAACCCAGGCTTTAGTTTTCAGACCATTTCGCAGGGCTTGGAATATTTCGTTTTCATACAGCAGACCCCAGTGTTCGTTATTAACAATCACTTTGTGCCCCAAATCGGTGCGCGCCACCACCATGATATCTACCTGCTCGCCGGGTTTGTAATACGCCGGAGTGAGCCCGATATGGCGATTCAGCCGGGTGGAGGCAACCACGCGTTCGGAATATTTGTCTTTATACACAAATACGGTACAGAACTGCCCGGGTTCTAGTTCACGCTTTTGCTCACCATAAGGCAGCATTAAGTCCTTGGGTAAACCCCAGTCGAGGAAGGTACCGGTGCGATTAACCGCCACCACGCGCAAGAATGCGGCTTCACCGGCCATTGCTTTAGGGATTTCTGTGGTTGCCAACAAACGGTCTTCGGAATCCGCATACACAAAAACCGCTATCTGGTCATCAATCTCAAGGCCGTCGGGAATATATCGGCCGGGCAGGAGGATGCCTTCGCGTTTTTCTGAGGCTTCCGCTTCGCTACTTGGGCTTGCATCCAAGGACATGAGATAAACGCCAAAATCAACCACCCGGTCAACCCGCAAGCGATTCATTTTTCCTACTTCAATTGCCATAACTATCCGATTTTCTTGCCTGTAAACTGCACATTAGGAGCAAATATTCTGTTGTAAGTAATCTTCCAGCAAGTCGAGTTCGTAGACCGTACTGGAAGCTTCAAGGGTTTCCCACATTTGTCGGCGGGCGATTTCGCCTTCTTCATTAAGGCCTTTTTCTCCGGAACTCTCCCACGACTTGCGGTCGGGCCACTGGGCATAAGCAACAAAACGGTCTTCATCCAACTTGTGCAAGCGCGAACCTAGAGAGCCGTTCTGTTGGAAAATACAATGGGTTAGTTGAGACCACGATTCGCGGAATGCGTTTTCGTATCCCGCTTTAATTTGAAATTCATAGACCGCGACAAACATCAAACCTTCCTTAGCCTGTTGGCATTTGCATGCAGAAGAAGTTTAATTTATTGCCATCCAAGTCGCGGAAATAACCGGCATAAAAACCGTCCATGCGATAGCCCGGTTCGCCTTCATCAGTGGCGCCCAGTTCAATCGCTTTTTTATACATCTCATCCACTTTTTCATTGCTATCGACAATAAACGCGGTCATATCGCCATTGCCGACGGTAGCGGGGTTGCCGTCAAATGGTTGAGTTATGCAGAAACCCGTTGACTCCGGGGCAACTGACCAGGCGATAAAACGCTCATCTTCAAGAAAACGACCCGC
>QIKG01000313.1 GCA_003232965.1 Oceanospirillales bacterium | reverse complement strand
TCTGCTCTTTTTTTGCGCTGGACTGGGCAAAAGTTGTGGTGCTGATTAGCGTGCACAGCAGTCCGATCAGTAACGCTGATAAACTGCGCCTGGCTAGGGAACGAGTAAGGTTTGTGAGCGATAGTGGACTATTAATCATCAAGTAACTCATAAGTAAATTTATTTTGGACACCGGAAACTTCTACGGCCTGACCATCAAGAATCCGTGGCTTATATTTAAATTTCAGCGCAGCACTAACAGATGCACGATGGAAAACGCTGGAAGTACATTGCGACTCCACAACTACAGGATCTTTGGTTGTGCCCAACTTGGTTACCGTGTATTCAACTACACAGAAACCTTCCAGTCCCCTGGCCGATGCTCTGCTGGGGTATATGGGAGCGACTTTCACAATAGGCAGGTAATCACCCTCGCCTACTCCAAGGCTAAAGCCGCCGGTCATTTCAATTTCGGTTTCAACCGGAACCGCTGTAATTGCGATTTTATTGGCGCTTGGGTTGTGGTGGTGGCGCTTCTGGTGGCGGTGGCTTCTTAGGCTTCAATTGCCGCCGTTCGACAGCCTCATCGCGTTTAACCCTAACGAAATCCAGTACATTACCCGCTGTTTGTTCGTTAAGGGTCCGGTCTGCAGTATCAATCAGGGATTGCATCAACCAGAACAGACTTAGGGTTACAAACGCAGCCAGTACTAAGCCAATGCCCACTCTGGACATACCACCTGACTGGTTTGAAGATAATTTTTGATTAATAGTTGCTGACATGTCTGTAATTATTAATCTTGAGCGGCAATCGCAACATTATAAACACCGGCCTGCCTGGCCGCGTCCATAACTTGGATCAAAGTATCAGTTTTAGATTCTTTGTCGGCCTGAATAACAACCGAACCCTGTGGATTTTCTGCATGCAGGCGCTCAATATTAGGACGCACCGAGCGAATATCGATCATCCGCTTATCAATCCAGATATCGTTATTAGGGCCAATGGCTATCAGAATGTTAGCTTTTTCCTTTTTCACTGCCGTGGCAGCATCAGGACGGTTAACATCAATTCCAGCTTCTTTGACAAAAGTCGCAGTTACAATAAAGAAAATCAGCATGATAAACACCACATCCAACATCGGCGTGATATCAATCTCCGCTTCTTCTTCGACTTCGGTCTGGTTAAAAAACTGTCTCATTTAAATTCTCCGATAACCAGGTGATCCGCTAACAATGCGCGTTCACGGCTAGCTTTGCGTTGTAAGTAAGTTGCCATAGCCACACCCGAAAGCGCTGCTACCATGCCAGCCATTGTAGGGATGGTCGCTTTTGATACGCCCGATGCCATAGACTGCGGACTACCAGAACCAGATATCGCCATGACTTCAAAAACTTCTACCATGCCGGTAACTGTGCCTAATAAGCCTAAAAGAGGGCATAAAGCGACACAAGTTTTAATCAGTGGAATGTTTTTTTCCACCTGCGATGAAACCTGCGAAATAATTCGGGTTCTGATTTGGTGCGCACTCCAAGACTTTTGATCGCCCCGAGCATTCCAAAGTTCTAGTGCGGTCTGCGCCATTTTTTTATGTGCGCCGCGCATATACACCATTCTTTCGATAATCAACATCCACATAAACAGGGTGAGGAAGCCTATAATATAAAGCACATCCCCACCGAGTTCCATGAAGTCCCGAATGGTTTCAAGAGCTGGCAGATAATAATAAATCTGATCCATAAGAACTACCCTTAGGCTGCTTTGTTGTCACTTTCAGCACGCTCTGCGAGCATGCCTGCTGCTTCTTCCTGCAGTATTTGGGTCAGCCTTCTGGCACGACCGGAAACAATTGTATGCAAAAATACCATTGGTATAGCAACTACCAGACCCAGCACCGTAGTAACCAGAGCGGTTGAAATACCACCAGCCATCAGTTTCGGATCACCGGCACCATACAGGGTAATTGCCTGGAAGGTTACGATCATACCGGTAACAGTACCCAGCAGACCTAACAGCGGGGCAACCACTGAAATAATCTTCAGCAATGGCAGCATGGAGTTGAATTTAGGTGTCTCTCTGAGAATAGACTCACCCAGTTTAAGCTCAACTGTTTCAATATCTATACCGGATGAATCATCAGCAGTCTTCAGAACACGACCCAATGGGTTGTTAACATTTGGCTCGTTGAGGTTTTTGATTTGGCGGTTAACTTTAGTGCTTACCGCAGAGAGCACCAGCAAGCGCCAGATCGCAATAATTAAGCCAATGAAACCAAGCGTAATGATCACATAACCTACAACCTTACCTTGAGCAACTCGCTCCATCAGGCTAGGAGACTGCACCAGCAAGCTGAGCAATTGACCACGGGTAGGATCCAGGCCGATGGCAAACTGACCACCAGTGCCACTTACCAAATCATCAATACGGCCTGTATAGCGGCTAGCAGGCTGGCGTAGCAGCTCAACCAGACGACCGGTTTCAGGTATGAACTCCAAATATTTACCTTCAGAGACTACATTGAAAGCACCAATACGAGTAACTTGCTGCTGATTTTCCTCACCAGAAGCATTAACAACATTAGCAGTAAAGGTTGCAACTTTGCTGGTTTCAGTCATTTCCCGCTGTAATTCAAACCACAGGCGTTCGATTTCCTCAATCGATGCAAGTTTGTTTGACTGTCCCATTTTCTTGGCAAAACTCAGCAGAAAATCGGTACGATCAGGAAACTGTACCTGCGTTAGAGAAGACTCAAACTGACCACGTGCATCACCTGAAGCTTGTTGCAACACACCAAATAACTCTTTTAGACCACCGAGGCGGTCTTGGAAAGCTCTTTCTAGTTCGATAATACGAGCATCGTTAACTTCAAACTCGGCTTCCATACGCACGGAATTTTCTTCTTGACGCTTTTGCTCAGCTTTTTCGGCATTCAGTTTAGAGACCTGCTGTGAGCGGTTAGAACGAAACTGTTTCAATCTAAGCTCATTGGCGCGAGCATCGGTAACCCGACCTGACTTAACTTGCTTTAGAAGCTCATCAAGTGAAACCGCAGTTGCAGCCTGTGCGGAAAAAGATACAGCCAGTATCAGGCCACCGGCTAGGCTAATTTTTTTAATCATGCTAATCATTGCATTGCCCCTGTAGGTGCGGCAACCGGGACGATAAGCAGATCCGGTGCGATTTGTTTACGAGCGATCCTGATTCCTGCAGCGATCTGTTTTTTGTAAGTCGCTGGTGGTAATTCAACAAACGAACCGACTGTAGCATCCCAGGCACCGGTTGTTCCACCGCCAACTGTCTGATACATCAGTGCGACACGACCAACGCGTAAAAAGTCAACTTCTAGCTCGTTACCGTCAACATCAGTTGAGCCTTTGTAAGCTTCAATGGTGCGACCGTAATCATTTTCGATTTGGTAACCCTCGATCACGCGGCGGAATTTTTCTGCTGCGGTGACATCAGAACGCTCCATCATTTCACGCAAACGAGCAATCCGTTCGGTACGCTCTTTCATCAGGAATGGCGTATCTAATTTGATAAACTCTTCCAGCCCATCGACCATCCGTACCATCAGTGGGACAATCTGGCGTTCAATCAATGCAACATTGCCAATAGATGTAGTTAATGACTGCATTTCTGCATTCTGATTATTCAGCTGGGTCTGCAATAAGGCATTATAGATTTTCAATCCATCTACAACCTTGGTCACTGACCTATAGTCATTAACGATTGTCTCAGTTTGATCAGCGACTGAGTCAACCTTTTTTTGTGCAGAAGCTCCAGCATCTGCGCGGCTCTCACCTTCTTTTATAACGCTATTTATACCTTGCGCGAATGCCTGTGTTGAAAGGCTGGCGAAAGCAATAACAACGACTAAAGACAGTAGACAGGTAATCTTTCTATTATTTAGCATGCGTAGTCTCAATGGGTTGAAAAATATGTTGATAGAATAGTAGCTCGCACACTCTAATATAAAGTGTGGCTTTCAGTCAATAAGTTCTGGATATATTCGTCTAAATTCATTTCTTCGGATTAAAACCTCAAGTTAAAGTCAGCTTGTGGATATTACTAGTTATAACGCCTGTTTTGGTGCGCGCTTAAACTTATCCCAGAAAGTTTTATGCACAATATCGGTAAACTCACCAGCATCAAGGTAAATGCCGTGACCGTTGGGGCAACTTTCATAAATAATGTGGGATTGTTCGTGATCAGATTCTTGCAGCATAGTATCGTTGCAATCAGGACAACGGTAGTCTCTTTGGGTATTGGCTTTTTTACCAGCGGACTTGTCGCCACTGTCGATAACATAGTCAGCCATCCAGATATCATCCCGTAACGCGCGGAGTTCTTCGGGCTGAAACCACAGGCCACCGCAGTCAGTACACCGGTCTACTTCAATTTTATCGTAGGAAACCAGTTCCATACTACCTGAGCATTTAGGGCATTGCATATTGTCACACCTTGGTAAATGTTGATGTAAAGGCGCTTGATATTCGCCGTTGGTATACACCCATTGTAGGTGCAAACCTGAAAGGTGGTCAATCCAAAAATCACTCGAACAAAGTAATTTGTCATA
>QIKG01000031.1 GCA_003232965.1 Oceanospirillales bacterium | reverse complement strand
GGCTTTTTTCAGCGCTATGCGGACAACATAATCCTGCCAGGGCTCAGCCACAAACTGTGACTCATCAACATCAACCGCTATTACCTCAGGCATAATCCCGAGCTGCTGTAATAGTTCTAATCTGCGCGGTGAAGTTGAAGCTAAAATAAGCTTAGGAACGGTATTTTTAGCTCCGGCCATGTTTACATTACTCACGATGGTAGGGATGGTTGGTCGTAATTGTCCAGGCACGATAAAGCTGTTCAGCAAGCATTACCCTGACCAATGGATGTGGCATGGTTAACAATCCAAGCGACCATTTTTGTCTACAACTCTGCAGACAGTCGCTACTAAGACCGTCCGGACCACCGATTAAAAACGCAATGTCTTCACCCTGCATTTGCCAGTCCTCAAGTTGTCCGGCCAGTTTCCGGGTAGTCCATTGTTTGCCGTTTTCATCCAGCGCAATGCGATAACAACCGGCACTGGCTTTTAATAAGGACTCAGTTTCTTTGTGCTGCAAACGTTCAAGAGTTTGGCCGGTTTGGCGTGAAGGTAGAGGCAGTGCGCGAATTTCAAAATCAAGATGCCGGGGAAATCGTTTCTGGTATTCCATCACCCCCTGGTCTACCCAAGCTGGCATTTTCTGGCCAATTGCCGCTACCAGAAGGCGCATGGCTCAGCTCTCTTTACGCTGTGCTTCGCTGGCAGACCAAAGTTTTTCAAGATTATAAAATAACCTGGCACGCGGCAGCATTAAATGCACAATGACATCATTTAAGTCTACCAATACCCAGTCTGAGCCATTTTTACCTTCAACACCGAGAGGTGGTACGCCGGCTTGTTTGGCTTTTTTAACCAAATCATCCGCTAATGCAGATAAGTGGCGACTGGATGTGCCTGAAGCAATCACCATTTCATCGGTCAGGCTGTTCTTGCCTTTAACATCTATGATGCTGATATCAACGGCTTTCATGTCTTCAAGCACAGTAATAACCAGGTCGTGAACTTGCCGGGGACTGAGCCCATCGGTCGAGGGAGTAGCAGTAGTCAAAGTATTGTTCTCATTTAATTGATTCGATGGGTATATTATAAACTAATTACCGATTCCGGCTTGTGCCTGTCTATCAATTAGTATCTATCAATTAGTATTTATCAATAGGAATCAATTGAGAGGCACCAGATCGATTCCCGACAACGATTCCAGTTGAGCATACGTGTACTAGGCTGACAAACGCTCTAAAATAATAAGCATGAGCACAGGAAATTGAGGCAGCTCAACAACTGTAAATGAATAGTTCCTGCTTGCCTACCTTGTTATTCAATATTCACATTCACATTCCGTGCTACTAACAATTCTCAATACTCGTATTGACACCCGTATATTTTAAAGCTAGACTTTAATTATGACGGATAAAAAGCGCTTTATAGGGGAAAAAATACAATCTCTGATGGCAATGTTTTCCGCTGTCGCTGTGTTAGGTCCAAGACAATGTGGAAAATCTACGCTGGTGCGTAATTTATACCCAGACTGGGATTATTACGACTTGGAGCGCCCAGATGATTATCAGCTAATCAGCAATGACCCTTTGGCCTTTTTCAGTCGACACCCGGATAAAGTCATTATTGACGAAGCCCAGCAGTACCCCGAACTGTTTAAGGTTTTACGCTCAGTTATAGACAGCAAACGAAAAGAAAATGGTAGATTTTTATTAACCGGCTCCAGCTCACCTGATATTGTCAAAGGCTTGTCGGAAAGCCTCGCTGGAAGGGTCGCCACAGTTGAGTTATGGCCGTTTAAAATGGCCGAGTTTTATGAGCATCCGCTTCCACCAATTTACGAACTATTAAACGACAAAGCTACCCGCATTGAAGATTTTAAATCGTTAGTACCATCAATATCACAGGCAGAATTATATTCTCACTGGATGTTTGGTGGTTATCCAGAGCCAAGAATAAAAACCCAGGAACACCCCCTGTTTTATAAATTGTGGATGGATGCCTATTTTACAGACTTCATTCATCGAGACATTCAGCGACTATTCCCTCGGCTCAACACACATAATTTCAGAAAGATGATACAAGTGCTTTCTTTTCATTCAGGCAATATTCTTAATCAATCCGTCATTGCAACCTCACTAGAACTGAGTTCCGTGACAATCAAGGAATACTTGGACATACTGCATGATACTTTTATATGGCGAAATTTAAGAAGTTTTGAAAAGAACCCATTAAAAAAACTGCAAAAAATGCCAAAGGGTCACTTCAGAGATTCAGGTATCTTGCATCAACTATTAAAACTGGATGATTTGGATAGTTTGCTGCTGCACCCGGTAGCCGGAACTTCTTTTGAGTCATTCCTTATTGAAGAAATCATAAGAGGCTTTCAATCAACGCTGCAAACCAATCTCGACTTTAACTTTTACCGGACAAAAGATCAATCTGAAATAGACCTGATTATCGATGGGCCATTTGGGTATATTCCTGTGGAAATAAAATTAGGAGCTAAAATCAACAAAAGAATGCTAACAGCCTTAAATATTTTTATTGCAGATACTAACTGCAAGTTTGGGATTCTAGTCAATAATTCCGAAAAAATCGAAATTATTGATCACAAGATTATCCAGATACCCGCTATTTATTTTTAATATGAATCAGTGCCTGCTTAGGTGTAAGGGAAATGGCTTGGCGTTCACAGACCTAGAGCGAATGACTAAATCGAATAGGCAAATCTAACAGGCGAAAATAAGGGCAACTGTTTCCAGTTGCCCTTGCCCCCTGAGCAGAACCCCCATTGTGCTCATGAGCCTACTACCCCTACAGGCTCCCCCCTGTATGTTTGATTGTGTATTAACAATCCCTTCATATACCTACTGTCGGGAATAGCCGAATCCTCTCACCTGATTGTGAAATTAATTTTATTTTCGGTATTTACGCTATCTTGTTAGTGCTTGGGGAATGCCAAAGGAGTGTCTGAGGTGGATAATTTAATCCCAGCGATCATCTCGAGTCCAGAGGCTGTCAGCTTCTATTTTTAACGGAAAAACATCAACCGCCTCATAAGCTGGTGGAGTTAAAGCAGCCCCAGTCTTAAGACAGAAAC
Source organism: Oceanospirillales bacterium (assembly GCA_003232965.1). Lineage (GTDB taxonomy): Bacteria > Pseudomonadota > Gammaproteobacteria > Xanthomonadales > SZUA-36 > SZUA-51. Next base: position 976 of record QIKG01000031.1, on the reverse strand, counting down.
GTGCGCCATGGCGGGGGCAAATGACTTCACAACCTTCGACTTTACCACCGGCTAGTTCACCACCGTCATGGGTGCAGATATCTTCTATTGCATGGTAGTTACCGGCAACATTGAACACTGCAATTAGAACATCTTCCACATCGACAACCTTCCAACTGCCTTCGGATAATTCGGAGATACTACAGACACGGGTCCATTCAGTCATTTTATGATTTCCAGGGAATTGGCGTTATATTATTCGGTTGTGATTTCAGCGACACCATCAAGTGCTGCAATCATCGCGTGCCAACAAAGGGTCGCTGATTTAATCCGGCTGGGGAAAGCTGCCACCGCTTCCAACAAGACACTCTCGCCGATGAAATCTCGATCAAAAGGCCGGCCAAACAACATATTTTCAAACGCAGCAGCCCCTGCGCGCGCATCTTCAGTTGATCGCCCACCGAGCCACTCGGTCATGATGGATGCCGATGCTGTTGCGATCGCGCAGGCATCACCGTTGAAACTTGCGGATTTAATTTCTTCATCAAGCACATCAAGATATACCTGTAACGCATCACCGCAGAGGGCATTGTTTCCCAAGGCAGAGTGCGTGGCTGATTTCATCACAAAGGCATTTTTAGGTTCGCGATTATGCGCCAGAACAGCCTGTTGATAGAGTTGATCAAGAACCATACTGCTAGTGTAAAACTTATCGCAGCATTACACAGGCTTTTTCAACGGCCGCAACTAAAACATCAATTTCTTCGCGAGTGTTATACATGCCCAACGATGCTCTAGCTGTGCCCGCTACCCCGAACTGCTTGAGAATGGGCATGGCACAATGGTGACCGGTACGAATTGCAACCCCAGCATGATCAATAATGGTGCCGATATCGTGCGGGTGGGTGCCTTCGATAATAAACGACATAACACTGGCTTTCTCAGCGGCTGTGCCAATAATGCGCAGACCATCAATTTCTTCGAGGCGGCGAGTGCC
>QIKG01000149.1 GCA_003232965.1 Oceanospirillales bacterium | reverse complement strand
GAATACAACAAGCTCGGCAACCAGGTCGCCAGTCCGGGCCAGAAAACCAAAGCTCCCAGCATTAAAATCTGGATTAGCACAAAGGGGATAACCCCTTTGTATATTTCTGTAGTGGCGATACTATCGGGTGCAACCCCGCGCAGATAAAACAGTGAAAACCCGAACGGGGGCGTCAAAAATGAGGTTTGTAAATTCATCGCAATCATCACACCCAGCCATACTGGGTTGATATCCATCGCCAACAAAATTGGGCCGACTATCGGCACGACAATAAATATTATTTCGATAAAATCAAGCACAAAGCCAAGTAAAAACATCACTAACATGACTATCAGCAGCGCCGTCCACTTACCACCGGGTAAACCGGTTAATAGTTCCTGAACCAGTTCATCCCCACCAAAACCACGAAATACCAGCGCAAAAAGTGAGGCTGCAATCAGGATCATAAACACCATGGAACTGACCCTAGCGGTTTCCCGAACCACCGATCTAAGGGTTTTAATATTAAGCTTTTTTTGGGTGGCTGCCAACAACATAGCACCCACAGCCCCCACAGCAGCAGCTTCGGTTGGGGTTGCAATACCGGTGAGAATGGAGCCCAGCACGGCAAGAATTAAAGACAACGGGGCAACTAATAGTTTTAGTGTTCTGAATACACCAGTGCCTGTATCTGTTGATACCGGCATAACCGGCATTCGTTGAGGATAGATGATTGCCAGTACCACCAGATAAATAATATATAAGCCTACCAGCATCAAGCCCGGCAGCAGAGCACCGGCGAATAGCTCCCCTACCGATACGGTTTCCGGGCTAAAAATGCCCATTTTTAGCTGTGCCTGCTGGTAAGCATTTGAAAGCACATCACCCAATAATACCAGCACAATTGAAGGCGGAATTACCTGTCCTAAAGTACCGGCTGCACAGATTGTTCCACTGGCAACGCGGTTGTCATATCCTTGGCGCATCATGGTAGGTAAAGACAAAATACCCATGGTAACTACGGTTGCGCCGACAATACCGGTACTCGCCGCCATTAATGCTCCTACCAGCATAACTGCAACGCCCAAGCCTCCTGGCAAACTGCGCATCAGCCGGGTCACTTCCCGTAGCAACTGATCTGCCAGCTTAGAGCGTTCGAGCATGACTCCCATAAACACAAATATAGGCACAGCCATCAGCGTTTGATTGCCCATAATACCAAACAGGCGGTTGGGAAATGCACTCAGGAAACTCGGGTCAAAACTACCTGTAAGCATGCCGATTGCAGCAAATATAAGCGCTACTCCGGCCAGTGTGAATGCCACCGGAAAACCGGCAAGCAAAGCTAGGGCAACCGCAAGAAAAAGCAATAACGCCACTATTGATTATCCGTGGCCAACTCAGAATTCAGGTACTGATCCTTTAGAATTATGTAATGCTCGGCGCTGTATTTGAAATACTCTTGTTCTTTCGCCGACAACTCGCGTGCTGGCCGTGCGGGATTTCCACGCCACAGCCAACCACTCTCAACCCGTTTACCCGGTGATATTACCGCGCCAGCTGCGATCAGCGAATAGGGCTCAATAACCGCACCATCGAGAATCACCGAACCCATACCGATCAAACAGTAATCACCTATAGTACAAGCGTGCAAAATAGCGGAATGCCCTACAGTTACTCCTTTGCCAATCGTTAACGGACCACCCTGGGGCGACATTGGCCCTTTGTGGCTTACATGCAGCACGGCGTTATCTTGAATGTTGCTGCCTGCACCGATGGTAATAGCTTCAACATCACCGCGCATCGATACATTTGGCCACACAGATACATCATCACCCAACTGACTGCGTCCGATGACGACGGCAGTAGGGTCAATATAAACCCGCTCACCGATCTCTGGAATAAAGTCTAAATAAAGACGGATGTTTTTTAACATAATGGGTAATTTCCTGTTACTAGATAGCGATATTATTGATTCAAGCACAATTATGCCAGAGCCTGCAGATCCTCGAAACATAGCAAAAACCAATGGTAGCACCATATAGCTGTATTTCAGCCACAGTTTATCCCAAAAACAAAGGCGTAATGGATTGGAAATCATTGTGTTTTGCCGCTGTAGCAAAATAGTTATTCACACTGACGGCTAATTGTCACAATCAATCGCTTAGGTGGTTAAATTCGATGTAAATTATTCTAATATTGTCGTAATATCATGATATATATAACTATATAGCAACTGGTCAATTATTGACCAATCTGTTGAAAACAGCAGAAGCAGTGGTAGTTTCGGTCTGAATGTTTTGCTTATACACAGAGTTATCCACAGGCACTGTGGATAAACTTTACGGGTTAAATAGGTCGTTTTACCAGTCAGTGTTTTAAAAACAGATTGGCACAACATTATCACCAAATAGTAGGCAATCACTGAAATCAAAGCAGATAGCGGATTAAGCCTTCGTTCACGCCTGCAATCAGCTAAAATAGTCATTTAGAGATAGCCTCAATTTAGTAGAAGGAAAAGCCGTGCGCGCACATCTTGAAGAACTTGTCATGCAATCACTCCTGCACCTGCAGCGGGACGGGAAACTACCCGCCGAGCTTGAGCCGGCGATTATTATGGAGCGCACCCGCAACCCCGATCACGGCGACTATGCCTGCAATATTGCCATGATGCTGGCCAAACCCTTACGCAAGCCACCACGGGAAATCGCGGAATTAATTATTAAGCGCCTGCCTGAATCCCGCCATGTTGAAAAAACCGAAATAGCAGGGCCGGGCTTTATTAACTTTTTTCTAACCGCGCATGCACGCCTGATGGTCATCAAAGATGTTCTCCGCGAAGGCGATAAATTCGGTTGTGCCGAAACCAATTCGCTGCCATCCATAACCGTAGAATTTGTTTCTGCAAACCCTACCGGCCCTCTGCATGTAGGCCATGGTCGCGGCGCGGCGTATGGCGCTACATTATCTGCTGTTCTTACTGCGGCAGGCCACAGTGTCCAGCGGGAGTATTATGTTAACGATAACGGTCGGCAAATGGATATCCTCGCAACCAGCGTGTGGCTGCGCTACCTTGAGCTCTGCGGCGAGCAACTGGAATTTCCGGATAATGGCTACCGGGGTGATTATGTTTACGATATCGCCCGTCAGGTTCGCAGCAAGCATGGCGATAAAATGCGCTACAAGGCTTTTGAGGTATTCGATGGTCTGCCACCGGATGAATCTGAGGGTGGCGATAAAGAACGGCATATCGATGCCCTTATCAATCGTTGCCGCGAACTGATAGGTGAAAAAAGTTTCCAGAAAATTTTCGATACCGGTCTATACAGCATTCTTGATGACATCAAAGAAGACTTGAGTCAATTCGGGGTGGATTATGATGAATGGTTCTCAGAACGGGAACTGGAAAAATCCGGTGCCATTGCCCATGCCATTGAGTGCCTGGATAAAGGCGGCCATTTATTCAAAAAAGATGGCGCCACCTGGTTTCGCGCCAGTGCACTAGGTGATGAAAAAGACCGCGTAGTCATCCGCGAAAATGGGCGTAGTACCTATTTTGCATCCGATATTGCCTATTTCCTGAACAAAATGGAACGAGGCTTCAGTAAGGCACTGTATATTTTCGGTGCCGACCACCATGGTTATATTGCCCGGCTGAAAGCTGCCGCTGATGGCCTGGGTAAAAACTCCGACAGCCTTGAAATCCTGCTAGTACAGTTTGCAGTGCTTTACCGTGGTGGTGAAAAAATCCAGATGTCCACTCGCTCCGGAGACTTTGTAACCCTGCGGCAACTGCGCGAAGAAGTAGGCAATGATGCCTCACGCTTTTTTTATGTGATGCGCTCACACGACCAGCATTTGGATTTCGACCTCGACTTGGCTAAATCCAGCAGCAATGATAATCCGGTGTATTACATTCAATACGCCCACTCGCGTATTTGCAGCGTATTTGTGAAAGCCGAGCAACTGGACATGAATTACAACCGCGCCATCGGTGCAGCTTCTCTGGATTTACTTACGCAAGAGCATGAAATTGCCATGACCCGGCTACTCAGCCGTTACCCGGAAACCATTGAGATAGCCG